>JANQSK010000054.1 GCA_028284105.1 Anaerolineae bacterium | reverse complement strand
GTCGTTCGGTGACTGCCCATTGCAATGATGATGGCGAGCCTTCAGGAACGGCTGGGCGGCCTATGCTGGCTGTTGTTCAAGGCAGCGGAATGGGAGATATCGCCGTTGTCGTGACGCGTTATTGGGGAGGCATTAAGCTTGGGACAGGGGGTCTTGTTCGTGCCTACACCGATGCCACAAAAGAGGTCATTGCAGCAACGCCGCTTGCTGAAAAAGTCCCAACCCATCTCACCATGTTGGCGTTTCCGTATAACTATGTGGAGCGAATTCGACGTTTGGTTGAGGCGCATAACGGCCGTTTACTTGACGAGGATTTTGCAGCAGACGTAACCATCACAGCCCAATTTACCGTCGAGCGGTTTCCCCATTTTCAAAAAGAGCTTCAAGAGATGTCACACGGCTCGCTTTCAGCAGAAATTATTGAAACAAATGAAGCCACTATCATGCCATTAGATACGTTTGAGAAAGATGAGTAATGAACAAATGCCCTTAAAGTTGCTTTTGGGTTTTCACATAAAGGTCATGGTCCGAATTACCCGTATGGAAAACGGCCGTTTTTAATGAAAATATGAGGGAAGATAGAGCCATTCGGCAGGGAGAGGTATCCTTTCCTGGGAAGAGGAAAGCGAATGGTCTCTATCTTCTAGACCTATTTCCACTTCAACAAATAAGGGCCGATTTGCAATTTCTTATTGCGTGTCCACGTGTAAGGCACATTCCCCTGCATCGGTAACCCTTCAATAAACGATCCATTCGTGCTATTTAAATCCGACACCTGCCACCCATCGCCTCTCTGCTCTAACCGGACATGATGACGTGAGATTCCCTCCGCCGGCAGACGAATATCACTGGTTCGAGAACGCCCAATGATGATGACCCGCTTATCTAACGGGAAAATGCGCGCGGTTTCATCTTGGCCATAAATAAATAACCGATCAATCTCTACCGTAGGTAGTTTGGTTCGCAAACTAATCACATTATCCCGCAGTTTTGTTGTCGGTTGGTTGGCTAACTGAAGGGCACAGTTCCGAAGTGCTGCCGCCACAGTTTGCCCAGTTTGGTAGCGCATTTCTCGCTTTTTGTGAATCATCTTCATCACCATCGTCTCTACAATCGGTGGAATATCTGATTGGATACAGCTAGGTGCCAGCGGGTTTTCATTGAGATGGAGCAAGATTGCATCTGTGGTTTCAGCCACATCAAATGGAAACTGAGCGGTGAGCAGACGATAAAGAACCACACCAAGGGCAAAGATATCAGTTGTGGCATCGACTGTTTGACCTAAGGTTTGCTCGGGTGAATAGTAGGGTAAGGTTTGTTTGAGTTGCTGTGGACTTATTTCGAGCAGCTTGTGTTGCAAATGCCCGAAGGCTAAATCATACAGCATCGCTCGTAGAGGAAATCCTGCTGCTTGCGGCTGTCTTTTAATTAATATGGACCAAGGATTAATGGTTTGGTGGATGATATTGTTTTGATGCGCGTACGCAATGGCTTCGGCTAACTGTGCCATAAGGAGCAAGGACTCTTCAAGTTGAACAGTATACCCTTCTTGAAACTGGTTTTCTAACTCAACCCCTAAATTTGTTCCTTCAAAGGCAGGCATGATGGCAAAGAAACGGCCGTTTATCTGACCCGAATCATAAAATTTAACAATACTTGGATGTTCAAACGCCTCAATCGAGCGAATCGCTTCTAAAAAATGCCTTTTAATGGGTACCTGCTGACAAATCTCAGAATGTACCAAAAAAATAGCCACTTCATCACGCGTGGATTGATGTTTCGCGCGGTACACAGTCCCCAAACTGCACGTCCACAACGAAGCCTCCAGAACATAATTGGCAATCTGGTTCCCAATTGGACTGGTCATTGCTACTCCTCTACAACTTAATATTTTATTGTTCACCTGCCTCTCAGGTCACAGCTTAAGCAGGTGGATTATGGTGCGATGTAAGTTACTTCTAAGATTGGCGCACTTTGGATGACAAGTTGATCTGCTTGCGTATCAAAGTTAGTTTCATCACTAAAACTCAATCGGAACTGTATATAGTCTAATTGAAAATCAATTGCATCCTGTACATCAATTAACACATCAACTGCATTGGGAGTCCCAACTTCGCAATCAATGTAAAAAGCAAAGGCGTCGTAATCAGAGGAATCAAGCGGTAATTCAAATTCACCCGCTTCAATTTGTAAACAATCCAGCACGCTAAAAGGGGATCCTTCCACAAGGATATCTCCCTCAAAGACAAGGCGTGCTGAGCTAATGGTTGAACCCAAAGGAATTGGGCTCATGTCATAGCTGAAGAAACCCCGTAAAGCATCTCCTTGGTCACTGTCTCCCACTCGAACCAAATTCGCAATTCCCTCACTAACTTGGCCATTGACACTTACCCAACCGGTTCCGCTATCAATCAATGAGAGCTCAATGCTGCTTGCTGGGCCATTATTGGCTGGTGGGTTGGTCGGAACGGCCGTTGGTACAGGCGGGTTGGTCGGTTGGGCAATCGGCTCCTGTGTGGGTTGAACGACAGGAGGAGAAGTCGGTTGCACAGCTGGCGGTTCCGTTGGAATAGGCGTCGGCAGATCTTCATCAATTTCTGGAGATTCTGCAGGTGGTGGGTCAAAAGATTCTTCAAACTCTTCGGTAGTTTCGGTTGAATCTGTTGGGAAGCGAAGTGGATCAGTGCCTTCTGCCACTTCCTGCCCGTCATTTACACCGTCGAGATCCGTATCGGCAAACAATGGATTTGTTTTATATAAATTGACCTCTTCCCCGTCTAGCAACCCATCTGCATCTGTATCCGCAGCAGTTGGAATCGTGTCATAAAGGCCAACTTCTTCCCCGTCTAAAAGACCGTCACCATCCGTATCAGGATTATTAGGATCAGTCGCAAATGAAAATTCATCAGCTGTGGTGAGGTTGTCACCATCTTCATCCAGCAATTCAGCGGTAGCCGTGGCTGGAATGATGGTTGGGCGTGGCGTGAACTGCCCCACAGGCAGCACACCATGCTCTTCACCAAACTCATAGGCGAAGTCACCCTCTTGCTCTTGGGCGACGGCGATATTGGTGACATCATCCCCGTTGTTAGAAAAGTAGCTTGAAAAAGCAACACCGGCGAAAAGAATCACAATAAATATTTCAATAACGGGCAATATCCAAGCGGGCAGGCGCGGTGTTACTTCAAGCCGTCCTGTTTCGCTTTGTTCTTGCCCAGATTCGGAACGCACTTTGATATCGAAGGGGACGTGCTGTTTGCGACCAAACAACGGCCGTTTCCCTGTAGCCACCGTCATCGAAAGCGTCGTGGCTTGCCCGGGTTCAACACGAA
>JANQSK010000163.1 GCA_028284105.1 Anaerolineae bacterium | reverse complement strand
TGACAGCAAACGGTGTTAAGCCATGCTCAGCCGCATAGGCGTTTGCTTCTGCGACTCTAGATGCGCTCCAGTTAGACCCACCATAGGCATGAATATGCCCTTTTTCCTTATGCTCATGTAATCGCTCAACGATTGGCCCAACAGGCACTGACGGATCGTCACGGTGAAGAACATAGAGATCGATGTAATCCGTTTGGAAGCGATGTAGGGAATCATTAATATCAGCCGAAATGTAGTATGGCGTTACACGGTGTGGCACATCACGATTGGGGTGCGCACCTTTCCCCAATATCACCACATCTTCACGATTCCCTCGTGAATTAATCCAAGCCCCAACACTTCGTTCACACTCACCTTGCCCATATCCATGAGCCGTGTCAAAAGTATTGACCCCTTGTGCAAAAACGGCGTCTAACAGATCGTTGGTAAATTCTTGATCGTTGGTATTGCACATGATTGTGCCTTGAACCAACCGAGAAAGCTGTTTGTCGATACCAGGAATACGGCCGTATTTCATCTCATTTCTCCTATTGGGTATGCAGGGACGATGCCCTTATGATGATTTATTATTTTTTTAGTTATTTTTGCGGCGAAAACGGCTAAAGAATGTTCGAAAACGGCCGTTTTGACGTGGGGGAATTTTCTTGTTAGTGCTTTTATTTCGACGGAACAGTCGATCCATCAATCGCGTAAAGCGAGACTTTTCTACACTCTGTGATTGTACGGGTTCTGTTTCTTCAACGATTAATTCTAGAGTGTCATCAATTTCAATGGTTGATTGCTCATCATCCGATTGCCACCAAAGGAGTGTATTTATAAACCTTCGGACAAAACCATCTTTTGAATCATTCTCAGTTAGCAAATCGTCAGAAGCTGTAATAACCCCAATGATTTTTTCATCCTCAACTTCAGCTTGATTCAACAAATGAGAAGCATCTTCTGCAGACCCAATCTGGTCTGCTGTTTTATTTCTTTTGTAGATAGAAAGAATTGAGCTTGTAACGGCCGTTACACCAGAGCCGACCCATTTTCCAGCCCCGACAACACCAGCAACCACTTTATTGGACCCTAAAATGATCAATTTTCCTGTCGATTGGCCCGCGAGAATCACATTATCTTTAGATTTTTGAAATCCCCGTGACATTAATTGCCAAGAGTTTGTTGTGGTATCACTCAGCCATTCAACCAAACGCCGTTCGTCTAATCCCGTTAATGCGCGGGCGCTCTCTCCTAAATCTTTCATCGCTTCTGGACCAAGGCTAAAATACGCCTTCGCACGATGACCAATAAAGTAGGTGGTCGCCATATTAGTGCCACCATTTGCAGCAACACCCAAGAAGGGAATCGCTTTGGTTACTGATTTTTGGGCTAATTCGGCCGTGGCCTTCTTCGCAAGTTGCTGGCCCACTTTTGTAAAAACTTGGTTGCCACCCGAACTAATACCAGTAACCGTCAAAATAACCGCGCGTTTTTCCCCATCCGTCAGCTCATGTTCATAAAGATATGCCATTTCAAGCACAAGCTCAGCTTGCAGCTTAAACGTCATCCCAATATCGGCCGCGATCCCAAAGGTTAAAGAGGTAAATGAACCGATTCCTGGCACGATTGCTGCTCCAGAGGTAACTGCCCCCACACTCCCCGCTTGCCAACATTTCCGTTTAATCAACATATCGGCAATTTCATCCTGTGCCGCTTCGGGATTTCGAGATTTGATAAGATCAACCTGCTTTGCAGCAGCATTTAAATCAGCGGTGTTGATGGCGCTAACCATCCGATTCATGACGAGGTCAGTTACAGACATAATTTGAATTTGGTTACTGCTTATTACCTTTTGTTTTTCACCTATAGAATTTTTTCATAACAGCGACTATTGGGATCCACAAAATACTCACCAAACGGTGGAATTTGAACAAAGCCTGCCGATTCGTAGAGATGTATAGCCGCTTTTTGATGAATCCCTGTCTCTAAACGCACAACATTCGTTTTGTGTTGAGCCGCATAATCACACAAAAAATCAACAAGCTTAAGACCAAGCTTTTGCCCGCGATAACCTGGGCGAACATACATCCGCTTCAATTCACCATATCCATCAAACATCTGAATACCACCGCAGCCTGCAGCCTGACCATTCACATAGACGATAAAAAAAGCGACATTTTGCTTGATCAATTTATCAACACTGTACCCATGACGACTTTCGCTTGGATACAGTGGCTCTAAAATATCTTCAAGCTCTTGAATCAACTGTACGGCTTCCTCACTATTTGGTTGCGAAGGGGAAATTGTAATTTCTGGTTCTGTCATATTGTTTTTTTGAACATTCTATAATTGATCAACATCTATTCCATGGGATATTTAACGCCAAGTTGCGCGCGAATATCATCCAAAGTTTGCATAATAGCCAAAGACTCATCCAAGGGAATTACATCAGATTCAAGCCGACCTTCTCGAATGAGTGTCATCACTTCTTCTGCTTCATGGGTGTACCCATTCCCTTTGAACGGCAAGTCAAACAGTTCTTCGTCTTGACCTTGGCGCTTCACCGCGATTTGGCTTGATACCCACCATGGATTCATAATCTTTATCCAACCTTCGGTGCCTAAGATAAATGCTTCGTGCTGTGTATTTAATCGAATGGCTGTCGAAAGCAGCGCCATCTGCCCAGTATCATAGCCAAGCAAAACGGCCGTTTCTTCATCAATACCGGTCTCGCCTATATTTGCCATGCTTTTTATCTGATTAGGTTGTCCAAACAGCATGTATGCTAATGAGATAGGATAAATCCCTACATCCAAAAGGGCACCACCACCCAATTCAGGTTTAAAGAGTCGACCCTCAGGATTGACATTGGTGCGGAACCCAAAATCAGCTTTGACCATTCTTGCCTCACCAATAGCACCTTCATTAAGAAGCGCCCGAACCATATTCAAAGTGGGCAAAAAGCGAGACCACATCGCCTCCATCAACACCCGCTTTTCTTCACGGGCAACCTCAATCATCTCAGCAGCCTCAGAGGCATTAATGGCAAATGGTTTTTCACAAATGACATGTTTTCCATGGCGCATGCACAAAATTGAGTGATCTTTATGAAACGAGTGAGGCGTACCAATGTAAATCGCATCGACCTCTGAATCATTGACTAGCTCATCATAACTTCCATAAGCTTTAGAAAAACCATATTCATCTGCGAAAGATTGTGCTCGCTCTAGATTTCGCGAACCAACCGCATAGAGTTCAGCTCCATCCGCATCTTGTAGACCGGTCGCAAACTTTTTCGAAATGGCCCCAGGACCTAAAATCCCCCATTTGATTGTTTGAGTCATCACTTTTCCTTCTTTTGACTAATATGAAACTACTTCAGTGGTTCTAATTTAAATGAGAATTTAAACGTCTCAGGCCGGATCCAATATTCTTCAAGGGTGCGTGGGCCGCATGAAGCACCCCCAATCGCTGCATTGAGATGATCAATATTGATCATAATTTCATCTTGTCGCTCAAGCTCATTT
>JANQSK010000147.1 GCA_028284105.1 Anaerolineae bacterium | reverse complement strand
CTTAGAGCTCACGCCAAATGTTGTGCCGAAAGATATTCAATTAGCAAAAGCGTTTGTGGATGAAATCTTAGGTGTTGATTCTTCCGATATTGAGCAAATTTATCGAATCTATTATGCCTTTTATTACTCGTTTACAATCGATTCAGACCCCCCTCTATACCACTGGTGCGTTGAACAGCTTATTCAGTTTAAAAATGAAGGGTAGAAATTGATGTAAAAGCTTCATCAAGCTCTTGTGTCATTCTTTCTTTAGACCAGTTACACACTTCAGCCATAATTTGAGCAATCGCTTCAACTGTTTCAACATTAGGAGAGATTGATGAGCCCAATTCAGTTCGGCGCATCACCACATCTGTTAGCTTTTGTGCCATTTCGTATTTAATCGCATAAAGAATCTCAGCACGTGTAACGGCCGTTTCCTCTCCAATGGGCTGACAATTAATCATTGAATCTTGTAGCATCGGGAAAATATGACCGTGCTGGCTCCCATATTTGGTTAAAAATCGCTTGATTTGATAAGGAGGCATTTCAACTGGCCATTTATCCATCACCGCCATTTGAAATGTATCCCAATGCACAATTTGTCCCCCATGCACCCGTGTTTTTCGCGTTTGGCAAGGGACAGGTGAGCGATGAAGTTTGTTAAAAAGATGATCCACCGTTTTTTCTGCTAAATATCGGCTTGATTCAAAATCAGGGGTACGAACGGAGAGGATGCCATGTGGTCCCCCATTTACAGCATGATCAATCAACTTGGCATGTTCAAAAAGCATCTCTTCTGATTGATAACTACTATCCGTTGAAAAAAGCTGCGGCAATATTTGGTAGATATCATGCCCTTTTAAATTTGCGGCTGGGAAAGTTTGATTCACATAGTGCAATAACTTCTCCGTACTCCACTCAATGAGTTCTTTTGTTTTAAATGGCCCAATTAATGAGCAATTTCCCCATGGCACAATTGATAAAGATGATAATGAACGGTCTCCGGGTTCATTATCTGGAATGGCTTTTATGACATGAAGACCATGATCGGGAATGAGCTGTTTCGTCAACAGGGTCAATGAGATATTAGGCAGCGCGTCCATCGACACATCATGACGAAGGTAGGTGTCAATGGCACCTTCAGTTGCATCAATCACCATCTTTGCCCCAATTTCAAAAGATGCACCATTCAGTTCATCGACGACGTCAGCCCCAATCACATGACTTCTAAATGTGCGCAACTCTTCGACCCGAATGTAGTTGGCAACCACAGCCCCAGCATCAACGGCCGATTTTAGAATGGCCAGTTGTAATCGCTGCGAATCAATAATCTGTGCTTCATCCCAATAAAGCCCGGAGCCGAATCGTTTTTTGCTCTCAAGCTGAGGATTCATTTTTAAAATTTGACGACGAAATAAGGGGCGGCCATGGTCGATAAATTGACCAGGCTCTAATCCAAAATTATGGTTAAAGTTGATGAGTTGGTTTGCTTTTGAAGCAGCACCTAACGCTGGATAAGAATAGCGGAATTCATTCTTTTCACTAATGAGGAGCTGGGGTAACGGCCGTATAAGGTGGGGTGCAATGCGTAAAAACGCTTGCCGCTCCTTCACAAGCTGACGCGCCTCTTGGAAGGAGCTCCCATTCATAAATCGGAATCCTCCTCGAATCAATGATAAACCGATAGGATCATTGCTTTCGCCAAAATCCGTTGGTGCAATAAGAGCAACTCTTAATCCACGAAGTGAAGCATCCCAAGCAATAAGCCCACCAAGGTGCGTTCCACCAATCACCAATACATCAAAAGGTCTGTACTTTAATCGAGAAAGGGTGCGTTTCAACATAAATGACTCTCGACAGACATCAAATCAAATTGATGTCTTAAAATAGATTGTTTTGCGCTTTATAAAGGGAGGTCTGCGCTTTCTTCCAGCAAAATTTCCCCGCAATGAGAATAAAAATGGCATCTTACGGGACTTCTTATGTAGTACTCATGGACTAGTACTCTTCTACTTATCTGGATGATAAAGAATTGCAAAATCATTTCATGAGCCTCCATTTATAGGAAATAAAAATCGTGCTAAAATGAGGAGACCTCAAAAACAGATTCTGGAAGGAAAATAAAACGGATGGATAAAGTAATCGAAGTAAATGAAGACAGTTTTGATGCTGATGTTATTAAACAATCAGCGCATATACCGGTCGTCGTCGATTTTTGGGCACCTTGGTGTGGTCCATGCCGTATGTTGGGTCCCACCCTTGAAAAGTTAGCCAACAGTGGCGAACATAACTTTATTTTGGCAAAGATTAATGTTGACAATAATCCCAATATTTCCAGACAGTATCAGGTACAGGGCATCCCCGCTGTTAAAGCGTTTATTGAAGGGGAGGTTGTTGATGAGTTTGTAGGCGCACTCCCCGAATCAAAGGTAAGAGCGTTTGTCGCAAATTTAGTACCAAGTGAGCTTGATGCCCTTTTAGCAGATGCCAATTCATCCTTAGTAACCCGACAATGGGAAAATGCTGAATTAGCCTACCGTAATATTTTAATTGATTATCCCGAGCATCAATTAGCCATGCTGAATTTAGGTGTGACCCTTCTTGCTCAAGGCAAAGGATGCAATGCTATTGGGTATTTGCAAGATGTACGAGATGGAAAAGAGCTTGGTCGCGCTGAAAAACTGATGCCTTTGGCAAACTTTTTATGCCAGGCTGAAACAGGCTGGTCGGATGAAGAAGACATCCCAACAGAAGAAGCCCAATACCGGCAAGCGGGCAATTTGCTCAGCCGAGGGAATATCGAGGCAGGTTTAGACGGACTGCTCGATGTATTGCGTATCGACAAGCAATATAAAAAGGGGAAGGCCAAAGAAGTTGTTCTAGCTGTATTTGAGCTGTTAGGAAATGATGACCCTGTCACGCAAAATTATCGGAATGAGTTAGCCATCATCTTGTTTTAAGCTTCAAAACACAATCCAAAAATCTTAATCTAAATTTTCACGATCCCATTGTAGACTTCTACCATGGGATTTTTGTATAAATACAGAATCAATCCACAAATTTTTATGGAGACTCTTTATGGATATTGCATTGGCAGATGAACGTGCTCTTGTGCTCAAAGAAACCCTTACCATGGACCAAGCTGAAGGGCGGGCATGGAGCAAAAAAGTTGATGCTTTTGGGCGGATGGCAAAAATGGGTAGTTTTTTGCAGAAGCCCAAAGATGATGATTTTGAATTGATTTACAAAGAACATCGTCTCGAGCCCTTTTGGCACATCATTTGTCGAGCGCGCTATGTCTATGAACGTTATAAAGAGTTTTCTTTGGATTTAAGTGGGGAAATGGTCGAAGGTGTCACGCTCGAAGGGGTTAAGCATGCCGTGAACAACGGCCGTTTATCCCTCAAAGGCACCGAGCATTGCCGAGAAGAACCCTTTACCGAAGTGTATGTTGACGCTTACACCAACGAAAAGAGCGAAACGCTCCATGAGTATTTAAGTTATACAGCCAATGAAGTCCATAAAGAATACCTTGAAGAGCTAAGCCAAAAAGGGATCATCATTGTGCCGCCCCAAGTCAAAGCATCCTCAGTTGTCCGAGATGTGCTCGTCGGCATGATGCGCCAAATTGTGGCAGACCGGATCATTGAAGACAACTTAGAAATTGAAAAAGTTGACCTTTACTACCGTCCGGTCTATGCGTTCCAATACCGCTGGAAATCAAAAGAAAAAGAAGCAACATTAGAATTTGATGGACTCACAGGCAATCTTCAAACGGGTGGCCAAACCTTCCAACAATATGTCGGTAAGATGATGGACACAGACTTCTTGTTTGATGTGGGTGTTGATACAATCGACCTCTTTGTACCCGGTGGAGGGATCGCAATTAAGTTAGCCAGAAAAGGAATGAACATCGCTCAGAAGTCAGGAAAATAGGTCAATTCAACAAACCTATAAAAATGTGACATCATTCGGCCATTCCTCTATACTCCGGCTCTATGAATTTAGTCACTTTAGAAGGCATTGGACATCATTATAGTGAGCGAACGCTTTTTGAAAATATTGATTTGCTCATCAATGAAACAGACCGGATTGGGTTAATTGGCCCAAACGGCAGCGGTAAGACAACTTTTTTACGCATTTTGGCTGGCCTAGAAACGGCTGTTTCTGGAAAGCGCACCGTATGGGGGGGTGTAACCATTCACTACCTCCCCCAAGAGCCTGTTCTAGATGACAACCTCACCGTCTTAGAAACTGTATTCCAAAGTGACGCACCGCAAATTCAACTCCTAAAACAGTATGAAGCAGCCACATTGGCTCTAAACCAAAATCCAACAGATCCAACATTGCAAGAGAATCTGCTCCAGCTTTCCAATAAGATGGACGAAACCAACGGTTGGGGAGCAGAAGCCGAAGCAAAAACTATTCTCACCAAGCTAGGCATCCCGCTATTTGATACAAAAATCAGCGTACTTAGCGGCGGGCAACGAAAACGTGTTGCTTTGGCTCAGGGTTTGATTACACCTTCATCCCTCTTGATTCTCGATGAGCCAACAAACCATATCGATGCAGGCACCGTGGCATGGCTCGAAACCTATTTAGCCCAAATGAAATCTGCCTTGATGCTCGTGACCCATGATCGTTACTTCCTCGATCGGGTGGTGAATCGGATAGTTGAGCTTGATCGTCAAGAGCTCGTCAGCTACACCGGGAATTATGGCAGGTATCTAGAGCAGCGTGCTGAACGTGATGAACAATTAGCCATCAAAGAAGAGAAGCGACAAGCATTGCTGAAAAGGGAGCTAGCCTGGCTAAATCGCGGCGCCCAAGCACGCACGACCAAACAAAAAGCACGCATTCAACGCGTTGAAGAGATTCAAAATGTTGGACGTATGCGCCCTGATAAAAAAGTAGCCATGGCACTTGCTAGTCGGCGGCTTGGAAAACGCGTACTGGAAGCAGAAAATCTTTCAAAATCATATGGCAAGCTCACTTTATTTAAAGAGCTTGATTTTATGCTCAATCCTAAAGATCGTATCGGTGTAGTTGGGCCAAATGGAGCTGGAAAAACAACGTTATTAGACGTGCTAACCCAAAACATT
>JANQSK010001276.1 GCA_028284105.1 Anaerolineae bacterium | reverse complement strand
ATGGCTCCTGCCTAGATATGCGCGGCAACAGCGGCGATGGTGTAGGTGGTTCAGCTATTACGGGGGATGTGCTGGTTGAGCAATCATCAACGGGTGATTTTGATGTCGTACAAGGCAGCGAATTGCTTTTAGAACAGGCTAACCCCTCTTCGGCAACACCGGCAACAGCGACAGTGACGGGTGTGACGTTTGGTGTAGTTTCCGCCTGTACATTACCCACAGCGCCTCCATCTTCTAATTCGGTCGTTATCAATGTGGCCCAAGGGTTGGATATCGAGACGACGAATCAGAATGTTAGCGGTGAAGAAGAAACGGCCGTTATGACCAGCATCAACACACCTTCTCAATTAACACGTTACTCGATGCAACGTGTGCTCGATACAAGTAGCGTGGCTGCGAGCGGTGAAACGATTGTCGCGAACATCGGGAATTTAGAGGCTGGGCAAGTGGTAACGCTTACATTCTACGCCACCATTGATGATGATTTAGCCATTAGCGTTGATGCGTTCTGCACCCAAGGAAGCGGCACAGCCACCGGAATTGCATCCGAACTTTCTGATGATCCAGCCACGACGGATGGAGATGATGCGACCTGTTCACCTCGTAATCATGCCAATGTGTCACTTTCTGTCGTAGCAACCAATGAGGCAGGAGATAGTGGGACAAATGTCGTCGCTAATATCAATGAAACAGTGACCTATACCCTATCAGTGACCAATCTTGGCCCTGATACACTGGATGAAGGTGCTCAAATAAGTGAAGCGATTCCGGCTGATTTAACCATCACAAACTTTACAGCAACAGAAGGGTCTACAGATGATTCCAATCCAGCTTCTTTGGTTTGGACTTTAGGTGAAATGCTGTTGAATGAAACCCAAACGGCCACAATCGTTGCTACTATAACAGGAACCCCTTCTAGCTCTAATTTACAAGTGGATACGGCCGTATCCAACTATGACCAACATGATTCAGATGAATCAAACAACGCCTCTAGCGCGACTGTGACGCTGGTTGGCGCTGATTTAGCCATTGATATTTCGGTCAACAATACGCAACCAAAAGCAGGTGAAACAATGTTGTACACACTCTCTATCACCAACTTAGGCTCCGACAGCACAAGCAATGTCGTTGTCGATTATGCGCTCCCAGCAGGACTCCAATTCTCAAACGTGGACTCGATTAGCTCAGGTAACTACGATGAGGTTAATGGGAAATGGACGATTGCGGATGATAGTTTTGATAAGGATGAAACCCATACCTTGATCATTGCTGCAACAGCCCCCGAAAGTGAAATTGGGGAAACTAAAACGAATACAGCAACGGTCTCAAATTCGGCCGTGGCGGACTTTGTGAGCAGCAATGATAGCGACTCAGTTCAAGTCACCATTCAAGCTGATGAAGTAAAAGTTTTCTTGCCTTTAGTGATTAAATAAATTGAAGGATGTAGATTTAGAAATATCAGGAATTAGGGAATTAACAGAATTATTAAACCTTATAATTCCCTAAATTCCACTAATTCCTGATAATCAATTTGTTTGAGTAATTACACAAAATTAGGGCTGGCTGTCGCGATATAGGTGCGTAATTCATTCGCCTCATTTTCAGTGGCTTCATCGTGATAAAGTTCAAGATGATGTTTTTTATATGCTAATTCGCTACAGCGGTGATAAAAGCTGATTGATTTGAAGAATCCCTTAACACCCTGTTGAGACAAAGATTGTAAGTGGTGAGCCGAGCGTTTTCTTCCCGATAGTGCCACTTCATATTGTTCGTTGGTCAAAATACCGGCTTCAACTTCTTCCTTCAAGTAATCTTGAATCCAACGACGCTCTTGAACAAGCGCCCAAATCATTATCGCTAGCAGTAGCCAAACGCCCCCCCAATCAGAAGCCAAAGCCACAAGGCAAAGTAAGTTGCCAAATGAAACGGTGAAGTTGTGGAGGAAATGTAAGAACATTCCCACAAAGTAGCCTAGAACAGGCGTGACGTAGCGCATTGGAGAAGTGGGATTCATGCGGGCATAGGCAATGCCTAACCCAATCATAGCGGTGAAGAGCGAGTGGTTGAGCCCAAAGATGACGGCGCGCATAAAGATATTGACCGTCCAGGCTTCAGTGCCCCCTTCTGCAAAGACATTCATGAAGTAATAAACATTTTCCACAACAGCAAACCCCATCCCCACAACGGCCCCATAAATAATGCCATCGAGCAAACTATCAATTTCTGAACGCCTAAAAAAGAGAATAGCGACAAGAATGGCTCCTTTGGCTGTTT
The DNA here is from genome assembly GCA_028284105.1 of Anaerolineae bacterium. Taxonomy (GTDB): domain Bacteria; phylum Chloroflexota; class Anaerolineae; order Promineifilales; family Promineifilaceae; genus QQUD01. Next base: position 865 of record JANQSK010001276.1, on the reverse strand, counting down.
CCTCAACGGGTGGGGCGATTAGACTGGCTGCCCAAATGTCGCCTGCATCTCCGGCAAGGGCATACAGTGGAATGCTTAATAAGGTGTTGAAAAAGAATGAGATGATGACGGCTGGAATGGCACCCCAAAGAAACGTGACAACCAAAAGCCAAATAGGTTCTTTCTCATACCGATCCACTGAGTAAATGATGGTGGTATAGATGAATGCTGGGATAAGTGCCCCGATGCAGGAAAGAATAAATACGGTTGCTTGGCTCATGCTTGCCTCGTTTGCAATTTGGTTTTGTGAGACTGGTCAACAATCTAGATGAATTCTACAGAAGGAACATCGCATCGCCAAAGGAGAAGAAGCGATACTTTTCAGCAACGGCCGTTTCATACGCTTCAAACACCTTTTCCCGACCCGCAAAGGCCGACACAAGCATGAGTAAGCTCGATTTGGGAAGATGGAAATTGGTGATCAGCCGATCAACCGCTCGGTATCGATAGCCTGGATAGATGTAGAGGTCCGTTGGGCCAGAAAAAGCGGCGACAGGTTTCCACGGGCAAAAGTCGTATGTTTCACCTGAGGCGTCTCGTTGGCTAATCGTTTGGAGCGTGCCCTGAATACCGGCTGACCGCAAAGCGGCCGTTTCTAAGGTGCGAACGGATGTTGTGCCAACTGCCACAATACGGCCACCAGCCAATTTGGCCTCATTGATGCGCTGAGCCGTTTCTGGTGTGACGGTCGCCCATTCACTGTGGATTTGATGGGCTTCAATTTGGTTGACGGCCACTGGCTTAAATGTATCAAGCCCGACGTGGAGCGTGACCGTTTCAAAAAGGACGCCTTTTTCCCGTAAAGCAAGCAAGAGGTCGCCACTAA
>JANQSK010001274.1 GCA_028284105.1 Anaerolineae bacterium | reverse complement strand
CTTCAATGGTGCGATGGGGTTCTAAAATCCCGTCAACGCCTCGCGCCAAAATGCCAAAAGCAGGTTGCTCATCTCCGACAAGCCGGGCTAATTCACCGTAGTCGATGACGCCTCCACCAAGGCCATGAACATAGAAAAACGGCCGTTTTTCTATGTTCCCTTTTTGCATCATAATCAGCGGATCGAAATTAGTTTTGTCCATGAGTGTCTCATCAACAGGGGATGTTCGATCATTATCAGATGGTAATTCTGGTAAATGTGGGTTCCGGTCTTCTAATCGTGCTTGATATAGCTCCCATAAGTCATTATACAGAACGGTTTCAGATAAGTCCTCAATGATGATTTTGTGCAATACAAGTAGGAGTTTGTAATGAGCAGGTGCGAATTTGAATAAAACGATACGCCATAAAGGTGGATTTTGAAAGTCAAACGGCCGTTTTATTATTTCATCCTGTTCTTGCTTAAACCTTTGTTCAGCAGACTCTATTGACATCATTGTAAGGTCAATGTGTTCAAATGGATTTTCGAGAGCGGTATATACTTTTTGATAAGCCCGCTCCCCTTCAGGTTCAAAGGCGGTGCGTAAAATTGTATGTCGTGTGGCGAGGTCTCGGACTGCACGGGAAAGGCCTACACTATCTATTTCTTCAAATAAATCGTAAACCTTTGGCAGGTGGAAATTTGATTGTTCTGGATCAAGTTGAGCTAAAAACCATATTTTCTGTTGGGCAAAAGAAAGAGGTGTGTTTTCTTTAGATTTTATTTTGAAAGGATGGGTAGCATCAGGAATCTTGTTTTGTTGATTTGGTTTAAGGTGGCTGAGTTTAGCTGCCATTTCAGCGATGGTTGGGGCTTGAAAAATTGTTTGAAGCGGTAGGTTGACATTAAATTTAGCTCGCAAACGAGAAATGATGCGAGTTGCTAATAAGGAATGCCCCCCGAGCGCAAAAAAGTTATCAGACCTTGCGATTTGTGGGATTCCTAGAACGGATGACCAAATTTCTGCGATTTCTATTTCTTGAACTGAATGGTATGCAATCTTTGAGTCTGACTCAATCGTTGTTTCTACTACCGGATCCGGCAATCCATTTATATCGATTTTGCCATTAGGGGTTAAAGGCATCTCTTCCAAAAATTGGATAGGCGATGGCACCATATAAGCTGGTAGATAATCTTTTAAGAATGATGGCAATTCATTGGGCTGATTATTTTTGTCAATTGGAACAACATAGGCTGCGAGAGCTGCTCCCTGAGCAGGATGTTGATACAGTTGAACAATGGCTTGTTTGATATTAGGATGTTTTGCAAATACCCCTTCAACTTCCCCTAATTCAATCCGAAAACCACGAATGTTTACTTGACGATCAGCACGTCCAACAAAGACGACATCACCATTGGGGAGATAGCGTCCTAAATCGCCTGTTTTATAAAGCCGGTCAGCAGGCTGTTGAGTGAACGGGTTCGTGATGAATTTTTCATTGGTGCGTTCAGCGTCTGCTAAATAGCCTAATGAAAGATGCGGGCTTCGCATGTAAATCTCAGCTACTTCACCAATGCCTGCCATTTGATTGCTTTCATTGAGCAGTAGTAGCTGGACATTGGGCATGCCTTGGCCGAGCGGATAGACAGATTTTTGCCAAGTGTGGTCATTCGGTGGAATGAGGAAGTAACTAACGGCACGTTGGGTTTCTGTTGAGCCGAGTGAGTTGATGCAGGTGACGCGAGGTGCAATTTTCCGTAGATTATTAACATCATTTTGGGTAAGTTTATCACCAACAAAAAATGCAAAGCGAAGGTTATGTAGTTGGGCAGTCGCTGTTTCAGTTAGCAGCTGAGCCATTGGCGGTGTTAAATGTGTAAAG
>JANQSK010000142.1 GCA_028284105.1 Anaerolineae bacterium | reverse complement strand
TTTTAAAGTTCCCCGAATTTTTAGCACTCTCGACATTAGAGTGCTAAAGAGGCCTATCAAATATCTTATCATGGCAGAATATAAGCGTCAAATAAGAACAATGTTAGATTTTTGCTAACGATTATTGAAGATTAATGGGGAATTTTATTGGTGAAATCGAAGGGCGTTTAGTTGTTTTTGCTGTCTGCTGTGGATTGCGGGCTGCTCATAGAAGATTGCTCACTGAGAGGGCGACCAATGATATCTTCAAGTGGGGTCGTTGTAGGGGAAACAGTCTTTTTACGCTGGCTGTTTTTACGCTCTACAATTTGCCAAAGAGTGCGTAATATGATTTTGATATCAAGAAGGATAGACCAGTTAGCTGAGTACCAAAGATCATACTTTGTGCGCTCTGTTATGGATGTGTCACCCCGTAGGCCGTTGACTTGTGCCCAACCCGTCATGCCGCCTCGTTCGCGATGACGCGCCATATATTGCGGGACTGTTTCGCGGAATTGAGCGACGTAGTGTGCTTGTTCTGGGCGGGGACCAACCAAGCTCATTTCACCAAGTAGGACATTGATGAGGTTGGGTAATTCATCAAGCTCAAAGCGACGTAAAAATGTGCCAAATCGCGTTTGACGAGGATCGTTCTCGGTTGTCCACCCAGGCCCATCTTTTTCAGCATCTTTGCGCATGGAACGAAACTTGATCATTTTAAACGGCCGTCCATCTAAACCCATCCGTTCTTGTACAAAAAAGGCAGGGCCAGGGGACTCGAGTTTGATGGCAATAGCCGTAAACAGCATGATGGGGGAAACAAGGATTAACCCAATGGCTGCCCCAACAAAATCCATCAGCCGCTTAAAGATCAACATGTATCCGCGAAGAGCATTGTCTCGAACTGAAAGAAGGGGAAGGCCACCGAGGTCATCAATCGTTGCTTGTGAGGTGACATACTCAAAAACGTCAGGGAAGATTTTGACCGACACATGTTCCGTTTCACAATAAGCCAAAATACGAACGGTTTCACGATGCCCTTTTTCTGGCATCGCTATTAGCAGCTCATCGACCTTATAATCTTCAATAATGTGCGGAAGTTCTTCTGGCATGCCCAGAATTGGGATTTCAGGCATTTCTGGAATCGGTTGTCCATCTTGATTGACGACACCTATGAGTTCGTACCCTAAATTAGGAGACCAAAGCACGCGTTGAAGTACGATTTTAGCCATATCATCAGCGCCAACTACTAATAAGCGATCTTTCCCAATACCTCGGCTTTTCAACAGCCAGGAACGAAGAGATTGGTGCAAAATACGGCCGATTACGAGCAGCACAATATCAAAGAACCACGCATAGATGATCATTGCCCGTGGGAAGTCCAAAACGACCGGATCATTTTTAAAGACAAAGGTGTAAATGGCGATGGAGATCAAAACACCGAGCGTAACGGCTGCGATAATGTAATAAATTTGGTCTACACGTGAGGCAGCACGAACAATGTAATATTGACGGTAGAAGAAGAGTGTGGCAACAATGGACAAGATTTGTATGAGAAGTAAACTGGCGTAGAGGTCGATTGATACAACGTTGACTAAAGGTTCTGGCCAATTTAAACTAACCCGCAGTCTATAGGCAAGAATGAAGGCAATGCCAATGAGCAGCGCGTCCAAAAGCATCAAAGTTACAGAATAAAGTGTACGCAGTTTCTGAGTATTCATTCTTCCTATCCCAAGCCCCATTGTAACAAAGGCTTCACATCCAACAAGATGGACACGCAACGTTTAGGATACTTTAAACCAACACCCAGACTGAATTAAGGTGATGTTTGTATCAGTAAATAATATTTGCAACAGTAAAATTTCGAAGTGAATAGAAATTAAACCAAGCATCTTTCTAGACAATCAATTCAAGGAAACTTCATGAACGAACAGTCTCAATCTATTAAAGTCCCATTTTTTGTCGTTATTTTTGTGGCACTCGCTTTTACAGGGGGATATGTCTTTGGTCAATCTCCCGTGGCCCCATTTAACGTTTTCCCTAGTCGAGCGCTTTCTGCAACTGACCAAGAAGCTTTTGATCCCTTATTTGAAGTTTGGAATATTTTGGAAGGTCGCTATTTACGACAACCCTTAGATGAGACGATTTTGGTGGAAGGAGCCATAAACGGTATGTTGGAAACTCTCGAAGATGAACATACTCGTTATCTTTCGCCAGAAGCCCAATCCATTGCCAATGAACGAATTGACGGCTCTTTCCAAGGAATTGGGGCTGTTGTTGAAAGCACGGAAGATGGTAGCGTGATTATTGTGTCACCCATTGAAGGTTCCCCGGCAGAGGCCGCTGGTTTGCGGACAGGTGACATTTTGCGTGAAGCGGATGGGGTTGATTTGACCGGGATGGATATCTCAGCAGCGGCAGCTTTGGTGAGAGGTCCAGCAGGAACGGCCGTTAATCTCCTGATTGAGCGAGGTGAAGAATCATTTATTGTTGAAATTATTCGTGACGTGATCATGCTGGAAAGTGTTCGTGGTGAAATTGTTGAAGGCAATATTATCCATCTTCGAATCAGCCAATTTGGTTCTACAACTGCCGAGGACATGACCCGTATTTTGGGTGAGCTAATGGAACAGAATCCAGAAGGGCTCATTATCGATGTTCGAAGTAATCCCGGCGGTTTACTTGATGCAGTTGTTTCGATGTCTGATGAGTTTCTTGATGAAGGATTAGTGCTCTTACAAAACTTTGGCCCCGATCGAGATATTGAAGAACATGTGACGACTGCCGAAGGCATTGCGCTAGATATTCCAATCGTTGTGTTGATAGATGAAGGAAGTGCGAGCGCCTCTGAAGTGTTAGCTGGTGCTATTCAAGATCGCGAGCGAGGTGTCTTGATGGGGCAAACCTCATTCGGGAAAGGAACCGTGCAAAACTGGATTCCTTTGAGCAACGGAGGCGGTTTCCGCGTTACCATAGCTGAATGGTTGACACCCGAGAACAATTCGATCGACAAAAATGGACTTACCCCAGATATCTTTATTCCACTGCCTGATTTAGATGAAGAGTTTGAAGACACACAGCTCCAAGCCGCCATTGATTATTTGCAGGGGGAAGAGGTGATTTCTATTCCACCTGAACCTGTTGAGGAAGGCGAGTGATTTGGTAATTGGGTAATTTGGTAATTGCCAAAATAATTACCAAATTACCCAATATTAAATCCAGCTATTGATGCTGCCCAGCCTTCTGCTTCTTCACCGGGATGATAGGGGAGGTAGTAGTTTGTACGATCGACCATGGTGCCAAAGCGCTCTTTGATGATGCCAGGTAGCTCACCCCATTTGCCCGTGACTGCAAAGGCATCAAGCATTTCGTCGGTGATGAGGTTTCGCATTTGGTCCCATTCCTGTGCCCGAGCGTGCTTGCTTAGCTGTTCGGCTGTGCCAACCCAGCCGTGTTGGTCTGAAACGACGCGATAGGCTGGTGTGCTCATGTAGTAGCCGATTTGCTGTCGTGCTTCTTGTTCATATTGGTCCGCTGATTTTTCCCCATCGGTTGGCACAGCGAAAACGGAGCAGTTCACGGTGATGTCTTGGCGAGAACGGCCGTTTTCCTTCAGCGATTCCTCTAAAGTAGGTAAAGCAAAGTTCTCCAAATATTTTTTCGAGTGGAACGGATGCAAAATAACACCATTACACACTTTGCCTGCCAAGCGAAGCATTTGCCGATTGACAGCTGAAACATGGATAGGTGGATTTGGGAGATCCATAGGCAGTGCACTGAATTGAGGTGTCATCAGGCTAATATTGAAAAACTCCCCTTCATAACGCGGACGTTCTCCCGTTCGCCAACTGTCCCAAATGACGTGCATCACTTCGATGGTCTCACGAAGCTTGCGAATCGGTTTGACCCACGGAATCCCGTAGCGACGTTCGATGTGTGGTTTGACCTGTGCGCCGAGCCCCATAATAAAACGGCCGTTGCTGTATCGCGCCAAATCCCAACCGATGGCGGCCATCGCCGTTGGATTTCGGGCAAAGGCGACCGCAATGCAGGTGCCCATGCTAATGCGCTGAGAATGCTCTGCAGATAGAACTAGCGGCATAAAGGCGTCAACGCCAGCTTCAATGGTCCAAAGCCCATCAAACCCCATCTCTTCTACAGAGCTCGCCACCTGTGGCATTTTTCCTAACTCTTTTTGATCTAACAACCAGACATCGAATTTCATATATATCCTCCGGCTTAGTGAAGAGGATAGAAGATAGCTTTTTTGAAAGGGTTCAATGATTTAAGCAACCTTGTCACCCCTTCACCTTGTCACATCTTCACATTTTCTTATTCATCGGGATAAATCCCGACGCTACTTAAATAAACGGTATCTCATGCACAACAGCAGCCGCTTTCCCACCTGGTAAATGGGCGACGAGGGAGGTGTTAACGGCCGTATGCTCTGTTTTCACGTGTGCTAAGGCAATTGATTTTTCTAAACGTGGAGAATACGTCAAACTTGTAATCTTGCCAGCATCTTCACCATCGGGAGTCGTAAGCTGAGCCCAGTTTGAAATGCCGTGTACCTTCATGTCTGTCAGCATAATGCCAGCTAGTTTTTGCTTAACCCCTTCAGCCTTGATGCGCTTGAGCGCTTCTTTGGAGAGGAAATCAGCTTCTTGCTCGAGGTCACAATATTTGCCGAGGCCAATCTCATAGGGATTGTTTTCAATCGTCATGTCATTGCCGTGAGAGAGCAAACCGCTTTCAACACGTTCAACGCCTGAGGGGGTACCTGCTTTGATACCAAATGGCTTGCCCGCTTCAGCAACCCGATCCCAAAGCTCGTGTCCTTTAGAGGAATCACGCAAATAAAGCTCCAGGCCGCCTTGCTTGCTCCATCCTGAGCGTTGAACGACCAAGGGAATCCCCTCAAAATCAATTTCGCGGAACCAGAAATATTTCAAATCATAAATCCAATCCCCAAGCAAAGAAGCACAAACTTTGTCTGCATTGGGTCCTTGAACTGCCAAAGGTGAGACATCCGGCTCTGTGACGGTAACATCAAAGCCAAACCCGGCGGCTAACCCTTTTGCCCACAGCGTGACGTCTGTGTCGGCAATCGAAAGCCAATAGTGATCTTCGGCTAGCTTGAGCAAGATTGGATCGTTAATCATGCCCCCGTTCTCATCAACAAGCGGCACATATTTCCCTTGGCCAACTTTGCATTTGGTGAGATTGCGTGGGGTCATTAAGGTGACCAATTTATGGGCATCACGCCCTTTGATTTCAACTTGACGCTCACAGGCCACATCCCACATCGCGACGTTGTTGATAAGGTTCCAATAATCTGCTTCAAACGATTCGTAATAGGTCGCTAAAAGCATATGGTTATATACAGTAAATCCCTTGACCCCCGCCTCAACAATTTTATCGTGGTAGGGGGTTGTCCGTGTCCTTTGGACAATACTCATTTCAAACATGTTCTTTTTAAGGCAAAAGGCAGAGGGATGAAGGCAAAATGGAGATATTTGT
>JANQSK010001254.1 GCA_028284105.1 Anaerolineae bacterium | reverse complement strand
GGCCGTCACGTTATGCGATACATCCTGTCTCTTGATGAGCACACGGACCCCATCAGCCTCATTGCCAAATACACATCTCGTAACGAAGCCCGTTTTTATGACTCCGTAGCCAAACAGCTCCCCACCATTACCCCGAATGCCTTTTTTGTGCATCAATTTAATCAAGAAGGGTGGGTCATTCTTGAAGATGTGCCCAATCATCATCCGCCTGAAAAGTGGACTGAGGATGAAGTGCACGGTGCTGTTTCTGATTTAGCCCAAATGCACAGTCAATTTTGGCAACAAGAAAATAGCTTAGCTTCGTTTGGTTTAGACCATTTCATAGAAGGGAAAAAATATACGTGGCAAGAGCTACGTCGCGAGTTTGCAATTTATTTTGATGATGGTCCAGGCTCGATTGTGTCGGAACATGCCATCAATAGCTCAGGTCGATTAGCCCCCCAACTACTGCAGGCAGCCAATGGTTTGTCTGTGTTGCAAAGTCTCGGTGGATGGCCAGGAATTTTGGGCGAGTCCCATTTAACGGCCGTATCTGACCTCCTTGACGATCCACTTCCCATGATCAAACCACTCATCAATTTGCCAATGACACTGCTGCATGGCGACCCCCATCCCTACCATTGGCGCAACACCCTTTTTGATGACCGTCGGCTTATCGATTGGCGCGGGGCTAAAATTGGATCAGGTATCTTCGATTTAGTCAGCTTCTTAGAACAGTTTGACTTACTTTACCTAGATCCTGAACGCACGAAGATGTCTGTTCGACAAGAGTGGCCAGTTAGCGAAGAAACAATTATCGACTCCTATTTGCTTGAAATGTCGGCTATTGTGCCTAATTTTGACGCTCGTGCAGCGAGATTGGCCATCCCGGCAGCACGATGCTTATACATCATTACCAACTGGTTCCCCTACTTCGCCACGTGGTTCTCTGAAATGCCTAACAAATACACTTGGCAAAAAGTGAATCGCCTCAAAGATGATCAATTAGAAGACTCCATGTTCCAACCAATGGTGCGATTCCGACCCTACCTTTCCGGTGTATTTGAACGCTTTATGTTAGCCTATCGTTCGTTATAATTGGGCCATGCCCATTCAAGACGTACTCACAACAATTCAAGCCCTTTCTCCCAATTCATCACACGCAAACATTCAATTTTTAGTAGAAGACAATGAAATAGTTTCACTATCACTGCAAAATATGGGATTAACGGCCGTTCCCCCTGAAATCCTCACCCTTAAATTTATAAAGCACCTCAATTTATCTCGAAATCGTTTTACTGAAATTCCAAAAACCCTTGAGCAACTTCCTCAACTCGAAACCTTATTGATGGATCAAAACCGGTTAACGGCCGTTGATCTCAACCAAACACCTCTTTCCCAACTCAAAGAGCTCCATGTAGCTCAAAATCAAATTACCCATATCTCAGGCGACTTTTCAAACTTCTCTCACCTCCATATATTTTCAGTAAGAGATAATGCACTCACGCAGCTACCAGAAACGCTATGGGAACTCCCCAATTTAAAAGCTCTTTTCATCGGTCAGAACAAAATACCTAATCTTTCTTCTAAAATTGGACAATTAACTCAACTTGAAGAGTTTTATCTACACGACACTCCCATTGAGTCTTTACCAGACTCCATTGGACAACTAAAAAATCTTCACACCCTAGATTTAGGCCATAACCAACTATTGAGCGTGCCAGAAAGCCTAGGGTTGCTCACTCAATTGACCCACTTTTTGTACCTCAGTGATAATCAGCTCAGTGAGCTTCCAGCAACACTTAAAAATCTCAAAAATATCCGCTATCTCAACCTAACGGATAACCAATTCAAAAAACTCCCAGAGTGGATTGGTGAGTTAACCAATTTAAGAGAAGTGCGACTCTACAATAATCAATTATCAACTTTGCCTGATGAGTTTGGGAAATTAATCCATTTGCGGGAGCTCTATTTGAATAACAATCAAATACGGGTCTTGCCTGACACAATAATCAATTTGCATGCGCTTACCCACTTCGATCTTCGAAATAATCAACTTATCGAATTACCGAACAAATTTGAGGAGCTCATTAATCTGAAGTTTTTGGATCTGCGGGCCAATCAGTTGCTCACACTACCCCATTCTCTCAACAAACTTCCTAAGCTTGAAAAACTTGATTTACGCTGGGTGAAGCTGATGGTAAAGCCTGATTGGTTTGCGTCGTTTGAGGATAACGGCCGTATTCTTTATCGCTAAGTTTGGTCTTGTTCGCGTTGTCTCCGTTCAATGATCGATCGCTCTTTCTCTCTGACTTCAAGTTCGAGTAACCGAAGCTCTGCTTCAAGCTTTTTGCGCTCAATTTGGGCATTCACTGTCGATTCTTCACGTCGATCGTCTCGCCATTCAAACCACGTTGAAGTAATAAAACCACCAAACGCCAGTATCGATGTCAAGATAGGCCCTGTTAAGATCGAAATCCATGGGATGCCCTCATTGGTTTGTGTTTCTCCTACATCTGCAAGCACATCAATTTTGACACTATTTGCTTCGACCGTTGCAGCAAGTGAGCTTTGACGCGTGGCTAAATCATTCTGGTTAGCCGCATTGGCTTGGGCAGTGGCAGAAACTGCCGTTGATTGTACTTTGATCGCGCTTTGTGTCGCTGAAATAGATTCAACAGTCGCTGCCACACCGACTAGTGAAAAAGCCCCATCTGTTGGGATTGCCAGCA
>JANQSK010001250.1 GCA_028284105.1 Anaerolineae bacterium | reverse complement strand
GGGAATCACTTGTTGCTGGACAAAATCCCGGTGTGATTGAAATGCCACCTTTAACCTTAACTGAGCAAGTTTGTTACCAAATTGTATCGGGGAATTATGGGGCAGGACATCATGATACTGCTTCAGCGCAAGCGGATGGATTTCAAGATTGGTTTTCGATCGGCATGTTTCATGCTGGATTGATGACTACCTATGCGGTCAACTGGCTTGGTCCATACAATATTCGTCGCATCAAGTTCCGGTTTCAAGATATCATTTGGCCTGGTGACCGACTAAATTACTCAGGAAAAGTCGTTAAAACTTCGTATGAAGATGGGGAGCGTCTTGTTCAGATTGAATTAAATTGCACCCATCGTGTAACAGACGTCGATTCGGTGAAAGGGTGGGCTACTTTTGCATTTCCAGACAATTAAGTGGATTTTAATTTGCTGGCTTACAATGTTCTTAATTTACTAAATCTTGGAGCAAACCCATAACGGCCGTTTCTGTCTGACCCTCCGAATCCAAATGGGGTACCCAACTCGAGATTGAAACAGAGACAATCCGCTTGGTACTCGCCAAATGTTTAAAAACACGACTCAACATGGCAACCGAAGGTCCTCCTTGGGTTGGAAATTCCATTGCGCTTGCTTCATTGTGATTGATGACGTCGACATCAAAATGGATTGAAATGGGACGATCTGGCAATGTTGTATCAAGCAACATCGAAACATCCGTAAGATGGGTCACTTCAGAGTCGGCTAAATTTGATACTTCCCCAGGATCTAACTCACGCGCATCAGTCAGGATGATTTGCTCATCTGGAATATTGTTGAACTTTAAAGCTCGGGGAATCATTTGTTCTCCACGTCCAGATACGATAGCGAGGGGCATGCCACCTAAATAACCGCTAGGTGTTGTCTCCCAAGTATTAAAATCTCCATGAGCATCAAACCATATAAAAGTAGGTGAGAGCCCTGCATTTTGCACGCCAGTTAGCACAGCAAACGAAGAACTGCAATCGCCAGATAAAGCGACAGCACAATGCCTATCTTTAATGGTAGATTCCGTCCACAAAGCAAGCGGTCTATAAATTTCAATCATGCGAGCCATCGTTTCCTGAGGCGTGAGATTAGCTGGATCGGCTATGGGCAGCGGCTTATCTGGATGATTGACATCCCAATTTTGAGTCGCCAAATGGGCTAGGCCAGCTAGGGGCTGTCCATAGTAATAGGGGTTTAAGATAAATTTCGATGTCATCACAATATCCTCCATGATTGTTTATTGTATATCCCACAATTAGACTCTCTAAAGATGGCAAAGTGCGGATACGTTGCCCTCCTGTTCAGCAAAACGAAAATTTAACCACAGTGCTTAAAACTAAATCTTTTCCGTTCACCTAATAGATTGTATAAGACGACGTTAGTAAAAAAGCATGTTGCTTGTCAAATTTAAGTGCTTCAGGATAATCAGTCGCTGTTGTAAGCGAATATTTTTAATTGCTCGCTCACTACGACATCAATGCAAATTAACTGCACAGGATATCTGTAATTATTTTACGCGATGATGGCCTGACAAATATCAAAAGCAAGTGAGGATATACAATGGCAAAATCCCCCCTCTTTACTCCCCCAAAATATTTTCAAGACGTCGTGTTTCATCGTCACACAAATCGGTCTGTTGGCTGGCTAGAGCTATTTTACGATCTCGTTTATGTTGCTACGCTTATTCAAATTGGCAACTTTTTAAGCGATAACGTCACGCTTGTAGGCTTTGGACAATTCTTAGTGCTAACGATTGTGGTTTGGTGGGCATGGACGGGTGAAACGTTTTATCAAAACCGCTTTGTTGTTGATGATGTGAAGCATCGCTTTCTCGTTTTTGTTCAAATATTTGCTATTGCAACGATGGGGCTGAGCGTTAGCAAAGCATTTGGAGAGCTGTATATTCAATTTACATTGGCTTATATTGTGACTCGCGTCGTTCTCTTCATCATGTATATTCGTGCCGCAAAGGCTGACAATGCAGGTCGTGCGTTAACCAATGGGTACCTCGTTGGTTTTGGTGGGGGAACGGCCATTTGGATTGGCTCGCTTTTCTTGCCAGCAGAGATTCACTGGGTGGGTTGGCTGGCAGGCATTGCCTTTGAGTTTCTTTTGCCGTTTCTTCCACAATTTCAAGAATGGGCGCGTGACATGGTGTTTGACCGACATCATATGTCAGAGCGTTTTGGAATCTTTACGATCATTGTTTTGGGTGAGGCATTTGTCAAGATTCTAGATGATGCACAGGGAACAACTTTGGGCTTGCCGCAATTTGCATTTAGCATTGTTGGCTTTCTGGTACTGAATTCGATTTGGTGGCTGTACTTTGGTGAAACTGAGGAAAAGGTAGTCAATCAAGACAACGCTTTGAAGCCAATTGCTTGGATGTACAGTCATGCGCTTGTTGCGGCCAGTCTTGTTGCGTTTGGGGTAGGAGCTAAAAAGCTCTATGCGTCGACACTAGACTATCCTGCAGATCCTGTTTATGGACCGTATCGATTGCTGTACGCAACGGCCGTTGTGATGTTTCTTGTTGCTCTCTCCCTCATTGATTATGGCCTTAATCATGAATCAAAGAAGAATATGCAGTCTGTCATCCATCTCATTAGTGCTGTTGTGATTGCCATAATCGGGCTGACTGCAACAGGAGCAAATGCCATTCTTTTTGTGGCGCTTATTTCTTTCGTGATGGTAGCGCAAGTTTTGTATGATGTTTACGTCGAGCGCCAGGCTGAATAAAATTATTGATTGCCATCGTGCATGGCATTTCATCGAGAAGATTTAATTGTTAGGTGAAATAAAAAACCAGCCATTACTTCACCTTTTCCTTTAACTGTGCATAAAGGATTAAGGTCCTAATCAGTGGCCAACAATAGCTCACCAACGCGGATGCCCATCATAACGGCCGGAAGGTTTGTGTTTGCCCGAGGAATTTGGGGCATCAACGAGACATCTGCCACAGTGACTCGCTTTAGACCGCATACACGTCCTTTTTCATCACAAACATCATCATTGTTCAGCCCCATCGCACAAGTTCCAACAGGATGATAATAATGGGCGACATGATCGCTAAGATAAGTGTCTGAGGTGGTATCCGTGATGGGCTCTCCTAAAATTTCGCTTAGGGCAGGATGGTCCAATATCTCATTAGCTAGCACAACACCTTCAGCAAGAACGGCCGTATCATGACCGTCTTCATCTCCAAGATAATTATGTTCAATTTGAGATAATGAGTTCGGGTCTTTACTTGTAATTCGTAACGATCCTCTGCTTTTCGGCGTCATACAGGCGACTTCGATATGAACACGGCCGTGTATCATACTGGTCTGATCACTGGCACACACGGGGAAGAGATGGAGGTCAAAAATATTATCTTCGGCCAATGAAGAGATAGCCTTCCCTAAGGTTTGCTCCTCGGGTAGAAACCCAGAAACGGTGGCTTCATCTAGCCACGCTTGTAGTTCGGGGCCCACTTTTCGATCAACATGGATCATGGGATGATCGTGCAAATTCAAGCCAACTTTTGGCTGAGCTAGCTGGATCGGAATGCCTAACTGTTTTAAGTGGTCAGGGTCTCCCACACCAGAGCGTTGAAGGATTTCCGGTGTCCCATAAACACCGGCTGACAAGATCAAATGGTCTGCAGACAATGTTTCATTTTGGCCATGTCTACTGATTGAAAGCGTTATTCCATTTTCATGCTCTTGGAAATGATTGACGATAACATGATCGACAATGGATAAAGAGGGTAAATGTCGGATTGGATCCAAGTAGGCAAAGGCGCTATTCCAGCGAGTTGACCCATAGACATTGACCGTCTCTAGCCCAAACCCATCGTTCCCATCAAGGTCGCAAAGGTCACTCACCATCCGCCATCCCACCCCTTGGGCAGCTTCAAGACACCTCGCATGAAACGGGCCTGCTTCATCATCCCGATACGTTCTTACCCGCATCGCTTTGACCACTTGATCATAAATAGGCGCCACATCATTTCCTGACCAGCCAGGCAACTGCCAGCTATCGTAATCTTTGCGATGACCCACTGCTGCAATACAGCCATTGTGGGATGAGCATCCCCCTATAACTTGCGCCCGATGAAACTCCCAACGACTTCCTTTGTAGCCCCAATCATGGCTGTTGATGGCAATCATTCGCGCATCAATTAAATCAGTTGGCCATTGACCAGAATCAAATGCACCATAGTCTGGTCCGGCTTCAACAAGGGTGACTGTGTAGCCTGCCTGAATTAAGGTGGCTGTTACAGCACAACCGGCTGAGCCACCACCAACAACTAGAAAATCACTGTGTTTTGCTTTGCGGTTTGGATTGTTATTCATTGTGTTGTCCTAAAATTTAATCGTATCCAGCGCCTTTAGAAAGGCAGGAATGTTCTCCTCAGCATTTCCTAGATGTCCAATGCGCCAAATTTTCTCTCTAAGATTTGCAATGCCGCTTGAAATTTGAATTTGATGCTGGTCACGTAAAGCGGCAACTAATGTTTCATTATCCATGTGGAGTGGGCAATGAACGGCCGTTATAGCAGAAGACGCCTCATCTCCTTCCATAAACAAAGAAAAGCCCCGCTTTTTCATTTCTTCGCGGAAGGATACGGCCGTGTTTTTAAACCTTTGCCAGCGATTTTCTAACCCTTCTTCACAAATTTTAGTTAATACCAGATGGAGCGCCTCTAAATTATGCGAGCTAACCGTTACCGGTGTTGGATGCCAATCACCCTGTGCTTCCATCGTGTCGCGCCACATTTTGAGATTTAGATACCAACCCGCCGCGACGTTTGATTTTTGGTCCATAATTGACCAAGCCTTATCGCTTACAGAAATTGCCGCCCAGCCAACAGGTGCCCCCAAACATTTGTTACCTGCTGTGACGCAGATGTCGATGTGCCAATCATCAATAAAGAGCGGATCACCACCTGCTGAAGCAATGGCATCAACTATTAATGGCAAATCAAATTCCTGAGCAATTTGCCCATATGCTTGAATCGGATTAAGCCTGCCTGTACTGGTATCATGATGTACGGCGCAAATGCCTTTTACGTTTGGGTTAGCAAGCAAAGCTTTCCGCAATGTGGAGGGTGTAATGGGGTCTCCCCATTTAGCTGTTAACTCAACTTTGTTTAATCCCAAGGCCTCTGCCAAAATCCCCAATCGATGACCAAAAAAGCCGTTATTCACTATCAAAACGGATTCATCCGGTGCAAAAAGTGAGCCCATGCCTGCTTCAACAGCTGCTTGCCCAGAGCAAAAGTGAAAGAGTACATCAGACTGGGTCAAAAAAACCTTTTTCATCAAATCAATTGTTTCTTTATACAAGGTTGCCCAATCTGGTCCATAGTGGGCGGCAATTGGGCGTCCCATGATGGCGATGACATCATCATCGATTTGCCCAGGGCCTGGAATCATCAATCTTAAAGCGGGTAATTTTGTCATTGAAGTATTTCCTTTTATAGGCTAAAGAAGTCAGTTTTGAGTGAGGAACCGTCTGACCAAGAGTTATTGTTATTTAACTTAAAATAAGGGGTGGACATATTTGTTCATAAGCCGCTGCCGCTTGAAAAACTTTTGTGTCTTTATAGGCTGGTCCTACGATTTGAATGCCGGTTGGAACATTATTTGTTGCTAGGCCTGATGGCATGGTCAACACAGGACAGCGACTCAAAATGTTGAACGGATAGGTCATGACCCATCCCAACATGGCATCAACAGCCTCGCCTGCAATTTCTACACTATCCAGACCATAATCTAAATCGGCCGTGACGCCACTGTTCGCAATAGTAGGACAAACAAAGACGTCATAAGTTTCGAATAATGCGGAAAACTGGCTGTACATCTGGCCAGCGATTACCTCGGCTGAATAAGCCTGTTCTTGCGTTACTCGTTTTGACCGTTCTGCAAAATGGCGAGCGTAGGGGGTTAACTCTTGATGGTTATTCGCTGACAGCGTTTGAACTAACCCAACACTTGTTGCGGCATAACCCAGATGATCTTTTGCGGCTTCCATCACATTCCATGTCCAACTCATGTCGATCTCCTCAACCGTTGCCCCTAAGTTGCGAAACTGATTGAGTGCCTGCATTGTATTTTGGCGTATATCAGCTTCAATGGGTTGAAATCCAAGGTCGATAGAGTAAGCAATACGCCATCCTTTTAGGTCTTCATATGTTGTGGGTAGTGTCAGCTTGGGTCGCAGCGATGCAATATCATTTGAATGTGGTCCAGCCATAATGTTTTGCATCAAAATACAATCTGATAAGTTTCGTGTTATGGGACCAGGGCTGTAATAATATTCCAAATTATATGGGGGGCTGTCAGGATTACGGCCGTATGGGGCTTTAAATCCAACCAGTCCACACAAAGAGGCTGGAATTCGAATGGAGCCAGCAATATCTCCTCCATTGGTGAGCGTTGTGGTTCCAGCCGCTAAGGCTGCACCCGATCCACCTGATGAACCGCCGGGGGTCATCTCCACATTCCAAGGATTTCGAGTCACCCCCCAACGGTTTGACCAGGTGTTCGCTGAAATTGTAAATTCAGGCGTTGTTGTTCGGGCATGGACAATCGCGCCCGCATCCATTAAGCGCTGAACGGTTGGGGAAGTAATGTTCGGCACATAATCTTGATAGACTAATGATCCAATACTTGTTGGCTTACCTGCAATTTCAAAAGAACTTTTTATCGCTGTGGGGATGCCTTCTAATGGACGAGCCGTACCATTAAAATATCGCTGCTCAGCTTGGCGTGCCTGTTCAAACGCCTCCTCATAATAGGTATATGCAAAAGCGTTTATGGTCGGTTCCATTTCTTCAGCTTGGGCAATGATTGCTTGAAGCAATTCGACGGGGGATAGCTTTTTTGCCTTAAAGGATTCAATCGCTTCCGTTGCAGACAGATAGTGAAGTTCAGTCATTGATGTAAACCTTCTTATTTTTCACAACAACCACATTTTTAAGTGGAATGAATTCGCTTATTCAGATATTCAGAATGAGTTCATTTGAATTGTTCCAATGCAAATTGAAGCGGCGGGGAAAGGAGTCGCATAATTGTATAGTAAAGAATCCCTGCGATACAATTAATTGTAAGTCATTGATGCCATCATCAATCTCGTTAGAAAGGATCGTTCAAACATAAAAAATTTGTTGCCAGAATCAAGGGCAATACCGCGTAAGGAGAGTCTTCATGCAACAGCCGATTAGCGAATTAGATAGAGCACATCATATTCATCCATTTAATAACATCAAGCAATTGAAGGATGATGGCGTTTTAGTGATTGCTGAAGCGGAAGGTATTTATGTGTTTGATGAAAAGGGAAAGCGTTATATTGATGGCATGGCAGGGCTTTGGTGTGTCAATATTGGTTATGGGCGGTCTGAATTAGCGGCCGTGGCGCAGCAGCAAATGGCGACATTGCCTTATTACAACACCTTTTTTCAATCAACTACTGCACCCGCTGCAAAACTAGCCGCTAAAGTTACCGCACTTGCTCCTGAAAATATCAATCACGTCTTTTTTGCAAATTCAGGCTCCGAGGCAAACGATACAATTATGCGACTGGCTCGAACTTATTGGGAGTCGGTGGGTCAGCCCTCAAAAAAAGCAATTATTTGTCGAATTGGGAGCTACCATGGCTCGACGATGGTTGGTGCAAGTTTGTGCGGTCTGGACTATATGCATCCAACGGCCGATTTGCCTTTGCCGGGGTTTCATCATATTCCGGGTCCTTACCAT
>JANQSK010001245.1 GCA_028284105.1 Anaerolineae bacterium | reverse complement strand
GTTGAAATTCCGGGGGCATTTGTGCCACCAGGATTCTCAATGATTAAATATGCGGATGTCTTCCGCCCAACGGGCATGGCGTTTGACCCAAACGGCCGTTTATTTGTCACCTCCTTTGATGGCACAGTTCATGTTTTTACCGACGTGGACGGAGATGGCAGGGCTGACCAAGACGATATCTTTGCCTCAGGATTTGATACCCCATTAGGTGTCCTTGCTCGTAATCAGCCTAGAGATATTCTTGTCTCAAGCAACGGCCAAATCACGGTACTCCGCGATTTGGATAACAACAACAGCGCCGAAAGCCGATTTGATCTCGTTACAGGACTCCCCACAGGCTTGCACCAAAATAACAATCTTAAGCTAGGACCTGACGGTTGGATTTATATGGGGGTGGGTTCCACTTGCGATGTGTGTGATGAAGTAGATGATCGAAGTGCTACCATTATGCGCTTTGATCCAAACAGCGGTGCTGGAGAAATTGTGGCTGAAGGGTTGCGTAACCCTTTTGACTTGGCCTTCCACCCCCAAACCAACGCCATTTTTGCCACAGACAACGGTCGTGATGATCTAGGCGTCCATCATCCATTTGAAGAACTCAATCATATCATTTCCGGTGAGCATTATGGTTGGCCTAACTGCTGGGGTGAATTGAATGGCACCGATTGTGAAGGCACGCAACAAGCGGTTGGCTTTTTTGAAGCGAGATCTTCAGCCAATAGTATTGAGTTCTATACGGGCACAGCTTTCCCCCCTGCGTATCAATGGAGTGCTTTTGTCGCTCTTTTTGGCTCATTTGAAACCCAAACGCAACAGGGCATTCTTCAAGTGGTGATTCGTCCTGAAGGGGAGAGTTACACCACCCAAATGAACTGGTTCGCCAGTTGGCCTGGTGCCCGCCCGCTTGGGTTAACGCAAGGGCCAGACGGCGCCATCTATGTTGGGGATTATTTGCAGGATGTTATTTATCGAATCAGTTATGGAGAATAGAGATGTTTGAATTATCTTCACTACTCATCTTTATCGCAGCAGCCAGCGCACTTATTATCGTGCCGGGGCCTGCGGTGACTTTTATTGTGGCGCGTAGCATTGAACACGGCCGTTTTTTAGGGTTTGTCTCTGTATTGGGAGTGATGACCGGCTCACTAATACACATTTTACTGACGGCGCTTGGTCTATCTGCCCTTTTATTACAAAGCACGATTGCTTTTTCTGTAGTAAAATATCTGGGTGCAGCGTATTTAGTTTATCTTGGCATTAAATCTTTACTGTCAGAACCAGTCTCATTGGAATCCATACAAACAGAACATACTCGCCCTTTGCGAATTTATTGGCAGGGGTTCATTGTGAATGTTTTTAATCCCAAAGGTGTTCTTTTCTTTGTGGCGTTCTTGCCTCAATTTGTAAATCCAAATTTAGGCAACCCAACAGTTCAAATCGTCACATTAGGTCTCATCTTTATTGGTGTCGCGATTATCAGCGATTCAATTTATGTTCTATTAGCCAGTGCTGCACGTAATTTCCTATCGGGTAATTTAAAAATGGCAGCGTTTCAAAAGAACTTTGCCGGTCTTATTTATATTCTGCTCGGGTTAACAACGGCCGTTACTGGGCAACAAAAATAGAGCTTATTATGTCCTATTCATTTAAGATCAAATTAACTAAATTAGATTCAGAACACATTGAGCCAGCTACCGAACCAATGGAGCGCCTATTTATGGATCATACCAACCTTGGCTTTCGAGAAATTCGCTACCAAATACATCAAGTGGTCACCCATAATGCTGAAATCTATGCCACCCTAAAGGACAGGCATGACGCCAATCACACTTATAATATGGCGCAAAAGATGCGGTCGCTTGGTTTTAAAGCGGAGGTTACCAACGCCGTTCTTTCTGATAAGCTCCCTTTCCTAATTAATCAGGAAGGGATCATTCCAGATTCTGAACCAGTCTCTAAACGAGACATCACCCTCACCGAATTAGAGGCTATGCTCAATGAGCCTACGGTTGATTTGGCAGTCACTGGCTATGGACATCGACTAAAGTGGATTCCTGCTGAAGAGCGGCACTCTTTTTGGGAAGAAAATGAGGTCGCTACAAAACTTGTTGATTCAGAAAACAGCGAAAAGCGGACAGATTATCCTCTTTACTATGCATCTGAATGGCAAACGAAATCTGGGAAATACTATATTTTCCTGTGGACAATTCCTTAATGGGCAAAATAACAACCATTATCTTTGATATCGGCGGTGTGATCGCAAGAGCCAAAAAAGGGCCTTTGCTTCGCGTAAAATGGGCACCACGTTGTGGCCTTGATCCGCATCAATTCGATCAAATAGTATTTAACTCCCCCCTCTTCGAAAAGGCAGCCATCGGTGAAATCACAAAAGAAGCGCTGTGGGCCGACCGCAATCGCACATTAAAGCTGTCGGAAACTGATCTGAATCAGTTGATGGAAGAAGAAGGGGCCAGTCGCTGGGATCAAGATCTGATTAACTATATCAACACCTTATCTTCCCAATACAAATTAGGCATCATTAGCGATGCAACGTCGGGGGCACGAGAGCGGGTTGGGCAGCATATCGACCTCTCACTCTTTAAATCGATCGTTTTTTCGTATGAAGCCGGGGTTCGGAAGCCAGATCCAAAAATCTACCGTCAGTCACTACGCGAATTAAACGTTTCTGCAGAAAAATGTTTGTTTATTGATGATCGGCAACACAATGTTAAGGGGGCTGAAGCGGTGGGGATGATGGGGTATTTATATGAGGAGTTACGGCCGTTTCAAGAGTTTATGTCAACCCTTAGCCAGTAATAAAAAAACGCGGTGAACTTCAAAAATCACCTCGTTCAATCATCTTGACTTTCTAAATTTTCCATTTGCCTACGCTTTTAAGTGAAACGAA
>JANQSK010001243.1 GCA_028284105.1 Anaerolineae bacterium | reverse complement strand
CCAAGCAAACAAGACACAATTGCAGGTCAAGAAATTGCTGCATTTGTTGCCCAAGGAAATACGGCCGCTTTTAGTGAAGATGCGAGCTTTAACTTTTATAACGATCGCGACATTGTCACCAATCCGACCCAGCTGCTCAATCTTTATAACAACAATTCGGTCGATATATCTGAAATGGTCACGATGCTTAATGATCAAGCATTTGACACGGTCGTTTTACGAGCTCAGTTTTACCCTCCACCTGTGCTTGATGCGATTGGCCAACAGTATGAAACGGTTAAGCTTGTGCAGATGAATGGCTTTGTGTACTGTTTGATGGAACCAAGAAGTTAATCACCATAATCAATCTTAGGTTATTTAACTTTAAATGAACACATTAGAGCGATTAGGCAAATTTGAAATATTAGAAATGATGGGCCAAGGTCCGATAACGGCCGTTTATCGAGCGCGCCATATCGAAACAGGCCAAACTGTCTGCCTCAAGCTCCTACCAGAAGAAATAGGCCAACGCGCCTCTCTAGTCAAAAAGCTGCAAGAGTGGTCGATTCAAATGAAGATGCCACCCCATCCTGGCATTGTCCTCCTTTTAGGGTTAGAAGAAGACGCCAGCAGGTATTTTGCCATTTATCCAGAAATTGGGGGGCACACTTTACGGGAAAAAATTGGAGACCTCTCAATAGAAGAAACCAATCACATCTTGCTTCGGTTGACCGACATTCTAAAAACGCTCCATCAATTTGAACAATACCATCTCAATGTGAAGCCAGAAAACGTCCTTTTTGATGAACAAGGTAAAGTCTTCTTAACTGATGTTGGTTTAGCTTCTATAGTTCGACCAGCCGTCGATAACTTCTCTGGCAGCCCTGGCTATATGAGCCCAGAGCAAATAGAGGGAACGGCCGTTTCTCCAAACTCTGACTTTTACTCATTGGGGATTCTTCTTTTTGAAATGCTTAGTGGCCGGCATCCATATAGCGCCGACACCGAAGCTCGTTTAGTTGTCCAACAAATGACCCATGAAATACCGAAGCTTCATGAGTTCAATTCTGAAATTCCGCAAATTTATGATCTATTGATTGAGCGATTAACGGCCGTTTCACCTGAAAATCGGCCTCAAAGTGCCCAAGAAGCAAGCGACCTTATCATTTCAGTCATTGCAGAGGTGGAAGATTGGCCAGATCGGGCTGATGCAGATTACGCGGAAGGGTTACCTATCTTCGAACATCTTAGCCTCTATTCCAAACGCGAACCCACTCGGGAAGAGCTTGAGCAAAAAAGAGTTGCTATTGAAAATATCAAAAATGAGGAGGAATTAGCATCACAAAAGCGGATGGAAAACTTTTACGCTATCGAAGAAGAGCGTCAAGCCAATGTACGTGAACAACTTCAACAGCATCGCGCTCAAGAGCGAATGATCCTCATTATTGCCTTCACAATTTTGCTCGTTTTTATTTTAGGCTTAGTGGGGTATTATTTGACCTCGTAATGGAAAATTTAGTTTCGCCAATTGACACCCCATCCCCCAAATACACGATTGAAATACCGGTCTTTAATGGACCGCTCGATCTATTACTCCACCTCATTGCAAGGCAAGAGCTAGACATTACTGGCATCTCACTTGTACAAGTCACCGAGCAATATCTCAAACAAATTGAAGTTCTCAAAGAAAATAAGATTGAACAGCTGATTGACTTTTTAGTGGTGGCCGCCCGGTTAGTTCTCATTAAAAGTCGAGCCTTACTCCCTCAAACCCCCATAATTATTGAAGGGGAAGAGGAAGAGGAAGACCCTGCGGAAGCATTGGTACGACAATTAAAGCTTTACAAGCAATTTAAACAAGCCGCTAAATGGTTTGCAGAAAGAGAAGCACTGGGTTTAAAAACTTATTTACGAGTCGCGCCTCCGCCGAAAATTGAAAGTCGCTTAGATATGTCTGATGTGACGATGGACAAATTGCTATCTGCGGTTCAAGATGCTCTCGCAAGGGCAGAAGAGCGAGAAGAAAGCGTGTCTATAGTTCAACCTCGGCGCATTACGATTGAAGGTCAAATGAGCAAATTACGGCGCTGGGCCAGTCGAGACAATGGTTTCGAATTTAAACAGCTTCTTTCTGAAAAAAGCAGCCGTACCGAGATATCAATCTCTTTATTGGCTGTCCTAGAGCTCATAAAACGGCGTGAAATTACCGCCCACCAAGAAACACTTTTTGGCCCTATTTTTATTCAAGGGAGCAAAAAGGAACCTGTACCTACAGACATTTAATCCCCCTCATCTAGATAGGAGTCTCCATTGAGTTCAATCACTCTCACATCCCCGTTAGATATGCATATTCACTTCCGTGAAGGTGACATGATGAATCTTGTTGCGCCTCTTTCAGCTGAAAGCTTTGCTGGGGGTGTGATTATGCCTAATTTGGTGCCTCCTGTTGATAATTTAGACCGCCTGTTGGCTTATAAAACGGCCGTTTTTCAAGCCATCTCACCACACACATTTGACCCCTACATGACGCTCTTTTTCAGAGACTATTCTGAAGCAGAGCTCGAAGCAGCCAAACCTCACATCATTGGCATAAAGTTGTACCCAGCTGGCATCACAACCAATAGTGAGGGGGGCGTTGCTTCTTTAAAAGATGCGGAGCAAGTGATGGCACGTATGGAAGCTTTAAACATTCCTTTACTTGTCCATGGTGAAACTGATGGCTTTGTGATGGATCGTGAAGCAGAGTTTTTGACGACCTATGAATCCATTGCGAAAAAGTTCCCGAACCTAAAGATTGTCATGGAACATATCACGACCAAAAAGGCCGTTTCGCTTCTTGATCAATTTGAGAATCTTCATGCTACCGTTACGCTTCAGCATCTGATCATCACACTTGACGACGTAGCTGGTGGATTGCTCAATCCCCATCTCTTTTGTAAACCAATTGCCAAACGTCCCGAAGACCGTGATGCACTTTTAGAAGCCGCACTCAATGCGCATCCAAAATTATCTTTTGGCAGCGACTCTGCACCGCACCCTATCCACAAAAAAGAGGCCGCTGGGTGTGCAGCCGGTGTCTTTACGGCCCCTATTGCCCTTCCCGTTTTAGCAGAGCTATTTGAGCAGCATGAGGCCGTAAACAACCTTCAAGCCTTTATTTCTGATAACGCTCAGAGAATTTATGGTGTTACCCCACCCCAAAAAGAAGTAACCCTGACAAAAACCCCCTATACCGTTCCTCAATCCTACGGCAATGTGGTTCCTTTCAAAGCCAATGAAACATTAAACTGGTCAATTTCAAATATTGCCTAAGCAGTAGCCAGTTTAGCTTCTGGTAGCAAACTCTCCTCAAAAATCTGGATTGTTCCACCCAAGCATAGGTTTTTACCCATTATGGCCATCTCTGCTGGTGAGTAAGGCATTCCGTTTTGAATCCACCACGACAATGTCGCATAAAGCGAACCGGCAAAGTGCCGCATGACAATAGGCATTGGGACGCTCATTTTGGCTGGATCACACAGCTGTTCAACACCGTTTTGGGTATAAACGGCCGTATAATCAATCATGTGATTGATGACCATACCTAAGCCCTGTTTTCCCAACAAAACCCGATACAAATCAGCATTGTCTTCTACATGCTCAAAAACCATTTGAATTGCCTGGACACTTTCCCAAATCGGCACATCTTCAGTTATTGCTGAGATGCGTTTGGTCAGGTCATCATAATAGGTCGCCATACTAGTCGCTAAGAGCTCTTCTTTGCTACCAAAATGAAGATAAAACGTGGCCCGATTGAGATCGGCCTCGTCCGTAATTTCTTGAATGGTGATAGATTCATAAGGTTGCCGCATGACCAAGCGAATAAGGGCCTCACATAACATTTTTCGTGTTCGACGTTTTCTTCGATCCATACTGTCTCCAAACGATTTGATTCAAATTCATATTTAATCGACAAATGTCGATAAATCAACGCTTCATTGAAATTAAGCATTGACATTAACGCATGATGCAGACAAAATAATCAACAAAATGATATTTAATCAACACTTTGTTGAATAACATACAGGAGACTCAAATGTCTGTCAAACGCCCACCAGGTCCAAAAGGTCACTTTTTAACAGGTTCACTTAATCAATTTGGTGAAGAACAGCTCGGATTTTTACTCAACATAGCACGCACTTACGGTCCTATCGCTTATTTTAGGCTTGCACACTTAAACACCTATCTTCTCTCAGATTCAGAGCTCATTAGAGAAGTGCTCGTTACACAAAGCAAACAATTTGAAAAAGCACCGCTTGATAAAGCCATCTTAGGTAAATTTCTTGGGAATGGGTTGTTGACAAGTGATGGAGATTTTCATCGCAAGCAGCGTAAACTTGCCCAACCCGCATTTCACATGAAGCGTATTAAAAATTATGCAGACGTCACTGTTGAATATGCGAATTATTTTGTAGAAAAATGGCAGGATGAGTCATCTATCAATATCGCAGATGAAATGATTCATTTGACGATGATGATTGTGTCAAAAACACTTTTTGATGCAGATGTTGTCACCTCTTCTGGTACAACTGCCCAAACAGTAGGCAATGCCATTCATGATTTGCAGGGTGTCTCGAATAGAGATTATGAACGAGGCTTTTCTCTACCGAATTGGGTTCCAACCGCAGATAATCGACTGCGAAATAAAGCGGTGAGCGCCTTCAATCAAACGATGGAAACGAT
>JANQSK010000138.1 GCA_028284105.1 Anaerolineae bacterium | reverse complement strand
AAGCGCGGTGATGAAATGTTTATCACGATTGGCAATTTTAAGCGTGAAATGATCTTACCAACCGTTCTTGCCAAGCGTAAGGCTGACGGGGGTGCTTTAAAAGATGGTGTTCTTGAAATTATGTTTAAGGCACCTGAAGAGGCCGTTCCGGCAAGATAGATTATTTATTTGTGATGGAGCCATAGTAGGCCATCACAAAGCACATCTTTTGAATGAAAGCATCACTGAGACGTATCAGTGGTGCTTTTTAATTTTTGGTCGAGTTTTCGTATAAGGGTAAGGATAAACTTCTCGGTGTTTTCAACGACTTGGGGGTCTATGTTATCGAAGGTGTCACTTTTTTGATGCCAGTGGGGTAAACGGCCGTCTTCCGTAATGCCAACAAATGAAAGCGTTGGAATTTTATTGACCATCATACAGGTGCCTTCCGTATGTAAAACGGTAAATGGCTTCGTGTAGGCATTTAGAGTGGGTTCCGATTTTGCTAAAGAGGATGCTTCAGCAAAAAGCATTTGATCTGGTGAAAATTGGAAGATCATGCCTTCTTTTGAAGTAAAACAAACACCGGCTCCTTTTCCGCCAACGTTATCAATACTGATCCCCTTCACACCTTGTAATTGACGGTTATATTTCCTGATAAAAGCCTGCATACCGTGGACTCCGACCTCTTCACAACCTGAGCATAGAGCCCAAATTTCAATATTATCTAGAGGCGATTGGCTTAACTGTTGTGCTAGACTGAGCAATATGCCTGCCCCGCTTGCATTATCATTGGCACCATGAGTGAAGGGGGTCTTATCAGCTTGATAAGCAATCAAAAACATGGCAAAAAGAA
Source organism: Anaerolineae bacterium (assembly GCA_028284105.1). Classification (GTDB taxonomy): domain Bacteria; phylum Chloroflexota; class Anaerolineae; order Promineifilales; family Promineifilaceae; genus QQUD01. The sequence continues at coordinate 2,027 of JANQSK010000138.1, read as the reverse complement.
ACGGAATGAAAACTAATATGACCCACTGATATCCTAAAATTGTATCAATCAGGCTTGTTTCAATATCAACAAAGAAAATAATTGAGATTGCTAGAAAATAAAATGGCAAAAGAATAATGCCAATCATTGCAACTGTAGAAATCCGTTGAAACAAGATGAAGTTGAGTGGCCCAGCGAATGCCCAAGGTGTTCTGTGTGAATCTAAATGTGCCGCTAAAAGGAGTATTTGTTTGGATTCTTTGGTTGGAGGCACTTTGGTCCACACATTTTGGCTCAACTTTTTTGGAACCATTTGCTGAAAAAGATTGGGAAAAAAATATAGTTCAGCAATCATTTGTATGAGCGCTGTGCCGGACAGTAAAAACGCAATTGGAGGAAAAATCCAACCCGGAAAGAATGAAAATGCAATCGCCAATATTCCACTGAGGGAGACAAATACGAATGGCTTCCAGCCGGATATGGGAGCCATAAATGAATCCCAAATAGGCTCTAATCCAGCTTCTTTAAATTGTTCTTGGGCGTAGGTTGCAGCTTCTCTTTCTTGGAGCGTTGTAGATCCACGAGGGCCAATGATTGTGGATAGATATTTGAGATGCTCAACTGCTCGACTGCTCATTGAGCGATTGTAGCTATCGGATGTGAGATTGCCAAAGATTCAAAGTTTAGTTGAACTTAGCCAAACGCTTGCTTACGGTGGCGCATCAGAACAGATTGAACGATGCCAATGGCCATGTAGAGTGTAACAAGTGAGCTACCCCCATAGCTCACAAAAGGAAGTGTTAAACCCGTTACGGGTAAAACACGCACATTCATGCCGACATTCACCACAGTTTGGAAGAAAAGAACAGCAGCGATACCCGTACAGGCGTATTTACCTGCGGGATCGGGAGAAAGCATCGCGGCACGCAGAATACGCCAAAGTATAAAGCCCATGGCAGACAAGACGATAAGAGAGCCAAAAACAAGTCCCATTTCTTCGGTGATAACTGAGAAGATAAAATCAGTGTGCTGAACGCGAAGGAATCCGAGCTGACTTTGCGTTCCGTTAAAGTAACCTTTACCAAACCATCCGCCTGTTCCAATACTAATTTCTGCCTGATCAACATTAAAGACGTCTTCTGGGTTGGCGTTTTCTGGGCTCACGAAGGTGGTAATACGACTTCTTTGATAAGGTTGAAGCAGTGGGAAAACGGCCGATAATCCCACAATGCCTAGCACAAATAAGATGACAAAATGGGACAATGGTAAACCGGCTAGCCACATCATCACAAACCAAATGACAACATACAAAATGGACATCCCCAAATCAGGCTGTAAGAAAATAAACCCTATAGGAACCCCAATATAAATCAAGGTTGTGATTGTATTCGAAAACCGATTGATATTTTGGCGTCGAAGGGCTAAAAATTGCCCAAAGGAGACAGGGATAAAAATTCGACCAAACTCAGAAGGCTGGATGCGAATGTCTGCCCCTGGAATTTGAATCCAGCGCTGGGCTTGGTTACCAGTCGCACCGAGAATCAAGACTAAAACAAGCGTGCCTAGTAGTCCAAAGTAAATATACCAATGACTAGAGGCCAAGATTCGATAATCAATACCAGCAAGCACAAGCATAATCACAAATCCGATGATCATCCATTGAACTTGATCGGCTGGTAAACCTTCAAACGCTGGCGCACCTGTGACTGCACTACGGATCATCAAGATGCCATAAGAGGTGAGCAATAAAACTGCTGCAGTGAGCCATATATCAAAATAGCGCCAAACCGAATTTTGCGAAAGCATAGGCAATATTCTAAATCTTTGCGAAAGGAAAGGGTAGAGGGATTGGGAGTTTATTAATTTTGAGGATTGATTTCGGTCTCAAAATTTGGGTAAATGTGATTGACGACTATCAAGTAATTCATCAATCACATTTAGAGGATATTTTAGTTTGCTCGTTGTTTACGGCCGTTTGCCAAAAGAGGAATCTCAGCCACAAGGCGGCTTTCACGCTCAGCTTGGGTTAAATTGACCTCTACCGATTC
>JANQSK010001225.1 GCA_028284105.1 Anaerolineae bacterium | reverse complement strand
ATTTACCCAATGTACAGCTGCTTGATGACTGTAAGGTCGTCGAGCTGTTAACAGAAACGACAAAAGAGCGTGTAACGGGCGTAACGGTAAAATTACCAGATGATAAAGGCGGAAAACGGTTGTTTATGGCTGACCTAGTTGTTGATGCGTGCGGCCGTGGTTCAAGAGTTTCTCAATGGCTTGGTGACTTAGGCTACCCTCAAGCTCCAGTATCGGAAGTTAAGATCAATCTTGGGTATGCCTCAGGGTATTTTCAACTCCCAGAAAACTATAATCCATCTTGGAAAGCTTTACTTATTTCAGCGAAACCAGGGTTAAGTGAAAAGTTAGGGTTGCTCTATCGAATGCCAAACAATCAAGTCAAGGTACTTTTAGCAGGCTGGTTTGGTGATCATCCACCAACAGAGTTTGAAGCATTCCTGCAATTTGCAAAAACATTACCACAACCAGACATTTATGAGCAGCTTCGTATGGCTAAGCCCTTATCACCAATCAAGGCATACAAGCTACCATCAAATAAATGGCACCATTATGAAAACGCCTCGCGCTGGCCAGAAGGGCTATGCGTCGTCGGTGATGCAGTCTGTAGCTTTAATCCAAGCTTTGGGCAGGGGATGACTGTGGCTGCTTTGCACGCAGTTGCATTAGGTGAGCAGATTAAAAAAGTTAAAGAGCGAAATCAAACGATTGCTAGCTCTAATTTGACGCGGCGTTTCCAAAAAGAAGCCGCCAAAATTGTGAACAATCCTTGGATGATTACAACGGGCGAGGATTTACGATTTGCTGAGGCTGAAGGTCCACGACCATTTTCTTTGCCAATTATCCAAAACTATTTGGCGCAGGTTTTTGAAATTGCTCATACAAATCCGACCGTGGCTAAGCAGTTCTTTGAAGTCATGACTTTTATGAAAGAGCCGCCAGCATTCTTTCAGCCAGTTGTTTTGGTGCCTGTCTTGAAGCATTTGGGAACAAAACTCATTGGGGTGTTTACGAACATGAAGCCCAAAACCCAAGGCAGAGCGTTACGCAGTGAGCCAATTTAGGTGAATTAAATTCCATTTGGTGACAGAATTATGGTTTCTCATAATTCTGTCACCGTTGACACCCCATTTGGGGCTATTTTTTAATTTGTATAGCTTATGATAATGCTGCTTAACAAAAGCTATTGACAATTTTATTTGCATCATCTATCCTTCAAGGGTGACACCTGAAACTCAACTCACAACGATTCAAGATCAGAGCGACTGGTATAGCATCATCGACCTTGTTACACAAAGTGTTGACAGTCCGCACAGCAAACGCGCATACAGTCGTGCACTGCTTGACTTCCTGGAATGGTATGACGAAAACGGCCGTTCTGGATTCAGCAAGGCCACGATCAACGCTTATCGCGAACAGTTGTTAATGAGTGGTAAAAGTCGCAGTAGCATCAATCAGGCACTCTCGGCTATTCGCAAATTAGCCTCTGAAGCGGCGGATAATGGTATGGTTCCCCCCACCCTTGCCTATGGGGTTGAGCGTGTCAAAGGGGTCAAACAAACGGGGGTTCGAGCAGGAAACTGGCTCTCAAACTCGGACGCCGAAGCGCTTATTAACACACCTATACGAAGATTTAACAATGATGAAATTTACTATCTAAAGGCAATTCGCGACCAAGCTATATTGGCCACAATGATTGGGACAGGGTTACGTCGCGCTGAGGTTGCTAGCTTGGTTTGGGAGATGATTCAAAAACGAGACGGCCGTTTCGCCATCATTGATCTGGTTGGAAAGAGAGGCCGCATTCGGTCCATTGGCATTCCAATTTGGGTCATAGACGCGTTAAACGCTTGGAAAACGGCTTCAGGAGTGAGGAACGGCCGTATTTTCCGCGCCCTTAACAAAGATGGACAGCTAGCTGGGTCGGTCAAAACCAAGGGGAACTACAAAACGGATGGTAATTTGACACCCCAAGCGATTTACAACATCGTTTCAGAAAACGTCACCTATGCCGGATTGGTCAATGCTCAGGGGGAACCCACCATCACTGCCCATGATTTACGCCGAACAGCAGCTGCCCTTGCCCTCAAAGGCGGCGCAGACCTTCGTCAAATTCAACAAATGCTGGGTCACTCCTCTATTACAACCACCGAACGGTACCTTGAGCCGATGCGTAGCTTGGAAGTGACAGCACCCGATTTTATACAGATTGAATTGGCTTCTCTTTAACTTTTAGATTTTTGTTCTTAACTGAGCCAATATTATCAGCCGTTTCAATTTGAGAATGCTCAAATTTTCTGCTTATTCCTTAAAATTAAGCCCCCTCCCTTTTCCAAATAAAAACAGATTCGCTTTACTTTCGATTTCCTTTTAAAATCCAATCAGGAAATGAGCGAATACTTTTTTAACAAAATAACTCCTGTCAAACACATTTTCTGTTTTACATACATTCAAATAATGCGGTAGTAACTATGCTAAACATGTCCTTGTTGGGTTCCTTCTCTGCTTCTTGGGACAACCAGCCTATCTCACACTTTTATAGTCAAAAAGCGCGTGCGTTGTTGATTTATCTTGCGTGCACAGTCGGAGAACCTCAAGATCGTGGTCGTTTGGCTGGGCTGCTCTGGCCTGAATTTCCTGAAGTAAGAGCTCGACGAAATTTATCACAAACGCTTACTTCCCTACGCAAAGATTTAGGAGCAGCATCTTCGTTGATAGAAAGTAATACCCGCACTATCAGCTTATTGAATACAGAAGATGTAACCATTGATATTAAGGCTTTTGAACATAACACAAATGCCGACGCCACATTACAGCAAAAGAAGGATGCAGTAAATCATTATCAGGGTGATTTCCTTGAGGGATTCTATCTTGAAGATTCAATTGATTTTGAGGAATGGGTTTCTAACAAACGGGCTGTATTTCAACAAAAAGCACTCGACATTCTAACCGAATTAGCAGATGATGCTATTGAACAAAAAGCGCTTGAGCCTGCCCAAGAATTTGCACAGCGACAACTCGAAATTGATTCGTTAAGGGAGATTGCGTTTCGTCAAAAAATGGAAGCCCTGGCACGTTCGGGTCAACGCGAGGCCGCACTCGCTCAATATGAAATATGTCGTCAACGGTTGGATGAGGAATTAGGCGTAACACCAGATCGCGATACTGAAGCCTTGAAAAAGCGAATTGAAAAAGATGACTTGCGAACATGGATTGACCCCTTACCCATATTAGGCAATACGCAACCTCACGAAGGGATAAACGGCCGTGTTCGTGGATATGAGCTAGGGAATGAGTTAGGAAAAGGAGCATTCGGGGTTGTTTACAAAGCAATCCAGCCTACTGTGGATCGAGCTGTAGCGATCAAGATCATTCATCCTAAATATGCTAATCAGCCTGATTTTATCCGCCGATTTGAGACAGAAGCCCAAACGATTGCTCGCCTTGAACATCCACACATCGTCCCTTTATATGATTATTGGCGTGAATCAGAAGGCGCCTACTTAGTCATGAGATTGATTCGGGGAGGCGATTTACAATCACGCATTAATGAACAAGGGTTACCTCTCAGCCAGGTGCTCTCTATTATCGAACAAATAGCAAATGCACTTTATTTTGCTCACCAACAAGGGTTCATCCATCGAGATGTTAAACCTTCCAATATCTTATTAGACGAACAAGGAAACGCCTACCTCACAGATTTTGGCATCGTTAAATCATTAGAAAGCACCGATAGATTGGGCACAAAAACCGGTGCAATTTTAGGGTCGCCCTCATACATATCACCAGAGCAAGTCATGAGTAAACCCCTAACGCCACGAACAGATCAATACAGTTTGGCAGTTGTGTTATTTGAGATGCTAACTGGAGAGCGGCCATTCAATGATGAAACACCCGCGGCATTAATTTTCAAACATGTTCATGATCCGCTTCCTTTATTGCGGGAAAAGCGAACAGAATTACCGCCAGCCTTTGACGCTATTTTACAAAAAGCCGCATCTAAGGATCTGGAAGATCGTTTTGAAAATGTTTTAGAATTTGCAACTGCCTTGCGAACAGCCATAAAAAGCTCAAGCGGGGAATATGAATTTGCCAATACACACAAGGTTGCTGATTTAATCAATCCATATAAAAAACTACAGGCATTTCAAGAAGAAGATTCACACACATTTTTTGGCCGAGATCAACATGTTGAAAAAATGTTGACACATTTGGCCTCATCTCAATTTCTAGCCATTGTAGGTCCAAGCGGTAGCGGCAAGTCTAGTTTAGTAAAAGCAGGTTTATTACCTAAACTCCGTGAAAATACACTTCAAAATTCAGGTGATTGGTACATCGTTGATATGATGCCTGGCTCCCATCCCTTAGAGGAGTTAGAAGCTGCCCTATTACGAATTGCCATCAATCCACCTAACTCTCTTTTAAGCCAATTACAAGAGAACAGTCGGGGTTTTTCGAGAGCCGTCAAGCGATTATTGCCATCACAAAGCGAGCTTTTATTAGTCATCGATCAATTTGAAGAGCTTTTCACAATGATGGATGCCGGGAATTTTAATAAAAGTTCCGGCAAGTTCTTGTTAGATAGCCTCTATGAGGCAGTAACCGATAAACGAAGTGGTATTCGCGTCATTATTACATTACGAGCTGATTTTTATGATCGACCTTTGCTGGATGCTAACTTTGGTCAGCTTATGCAAGAAAATACAGAACTAATAATTCCTCTATCCACAGCGGAATTGACTGAGGTTATTCGTCAGCCTGCCATTCAAGCTGGCGCCCAATTTGAACAAGAATTAGTGACTCAGATCGTCTCTCAAGTAAACCAACAACCGGGAGCATTGCCCTTATTACAATATGCATTAACAGAACTTTTCGAGCGTCGAAACGGCCGTTTGCTTACCAAGAGTGCCTTTGAACAAATTGGTGGCGTAACTGGTGCATTGAGTCGAAGAGCTGAAGAAACATTTCAAAAATTAACCATAAAAGAGCAAGATGCTGCACGGCAAATGTTCCTGAGACTCATTACCTTAGGAGAGGGCACCGAAGATACAAGACGGCGAATGCTGCAAAATGAATTGGAATCATTAGCAGAGTTCCCAATGGTGATGGAGA
>JANQSK010001224.1 GCA_028284105.1 Anaerolineae bacterium | reverse complement strand
TTTGTAATGGTGGCATGAATACCAATGTCTTGGCTATGCGGTACAATGCCATCCGCATCGTCTCGCGTGCGCAAATCAATGGCCCGATCTGTAACGGCTAAGATTTGGTTGTTATCAATGTTGAGATACACATTGCCATAAGAGTCTTGGTTGATGTCACTGACACCCACTGAGATGTCGATAAAATCATCCGCAGGTGCTAAATTCGCTCCAATCGTATTACCCGTCACCGTCAAATTGACTTGACCGCCCCCATCGCTAAAGCCCCCGTTGAACACATCTTCAAAGCCATCAAATTGATTGTTTGAGAGCTGCATCGTGAAGTTAGGAGCGGATGGGATGCCATTAACGAGTTCATTCCCATCAATTTCCATGGTAATCGCGTTGATATTGCTTAATGTGGTTGTAATTGTGTTATTGTCTACGATGCCAATCTGCGACCCTTCGTCAGTTAAGCGGAATAGATTGGGTAGGGAAACATCGCTAAAGGTGTTGTCTGCGACGTTGTAGGTCCCATTTGAGGCGCTGTTGGTGATAAGGGTATACCCTCCACCGCGCGTGGCGCCATCCCCTGTTACCAGGCTATTGGTTAAATTGAGATTGAGGGTGCTAAAGACATCTGAACGGCCGTTTACGGCGTAGCCACCCAGGTCAACAAAGATGCTGTTATCAATAACGGCCGTAATGGTGGTGCCATTTTCATCTGAGTTAAAGAAGAAGCCATCAGAGCCAATAGCAGCGGAGTTGTTTGAAACGGATACATTAGAAATGGTGGCTGTCATCACACCACCCCCCTCAACCAAAGCGGTAAACGCCCGATGACGAAACGCATCGATGACGGTGTTCACGATAAACACGTCCCCTATTAATGCATCGACATCCGCTTCTCCATTTGAGCGCATAAAGCTAAACACATCTCGAGGTCGTGACCCAACGTTACTATCTGCTGAGCCAATGTCTAAAAAGTGACTGTTGTAGATAGCCAAGCCATTGATTCGGGTTCCCAAAATACCGAAGTCACGCGCTTGGGTTGCTTTTACGGTATCAAGCCCTAAGTTTGTCACTTCAATCGCCTGAATGATATTCCCATCGATGTTGATGTTCGCTGAAATGCCATCCCCAATATTTACGGCCCCGTTCCCAAGAATGAGCCGACGGAAAGCGACATTGGCCGCTTCATTTAAAAAGATGGCATCCCCGGAGATATTTTGAATCGTACCGCCTGTACCAAAAGCACCGCTGTCTGGCCCGGCCACAAAGAAGCCTGTTGTGCCAGTGTTTTCCAACACAATACCGCTATCACCACCGCTGGCAGAAACAGTATTAAGCGTCACACCACCAATACCAATCGTTGTATCTCGAATTTCGACTGCTGGGCCATTGGTTGAAAGGATGGAATTGTTGTTTCCAGTTATGGTAATTTCGCCGGCGCCATTTAACGAAAGCCCCGTCCCACCTGTTGTGGTGATATTCAGGGAGGCAATGATAATTGAACCGCTCACGTTTTGAATTTGAACACCACTGTTGGTTGCGCCGGTGACGACTACTTCATCAAGGGATACATTGATTGTGCCACCACTCAAAATGTTCAGCGCTTTGTTGGTACCCACAATGCTTGATTCGATAAAAACAAAATCACCAATTCCAGAACCATTGACAGCCACATTGCTTGTTTCACCAACAGTCACACCTTGAATATGGTTGTTGACGCGTAGATTAAAAGCGCGTCCGCTGCTGTTGATGATGGTTGGATTGGTGCCATTTGTGGTTGGAAGTGCATTGCTAAATGGGGGCAAAGTGATGCCTAAAATCGCTTCAAGCGATTGAGAGGCGCCCTGCCCGATCACCATCTGATCATCACGAAGCGCCACACCGCCGTCGTAGCTTCCGCTACCCGTATAGATAAAAATAGCATCCCCATTTTCATCATTAGGATTGCTGTTGAACCCTGAGCCATTAAGGCTGTTGTAGGGAGAGGTCAATGTCCCATCCCCTTGTGAACCTTGGCTATTGTCGATAAACCAAATGGGGTCTGAAATGGTGATGGTCACAACGGCCGTTTCTTGTTCACCATCAATATCTTCAATTGTGTAGGTAAAGGTGTCTACACCGTTAAAACCAGGGGCAGGCATAAACGTAAACGCCCCGTCAGCCTGAACGGCGACAGTGCCGCCATTGACGCTACTGCTATCAAAAGCGGTCACAGAAACAGCCCCCGAACCATCTGGGTCGCTATCATTCACGAGTAAGCCGCTTCCAGCAGGCACATTAATACCGACATTCCCAATGGATTCATACGCATTTTGGCCAGCAAGCGGTGTCGATTTAAAATCGAGCCCATCCGTTTGAGAGAGTGTGATATTGCTGTCTAATGGGAATGAGAGGCTCAAGTTTGTAATGGCCTTCCCTGCGGTAATCACGGCCGTATATTCAATGGTGTCGCCATTATCAAAACGGCCGTTTGTATTCAGATCATCAAACAGCGCATCGTTTAGGGTCATTGTCAGTGAGTCTGAAGGCAAAAGGGAGAGTGAAGTTGCTGTGCTAGTTTGCTTTTCAATGTGTGCCGATTGGGCTGTAACGCGATAAGATGAGAGAGATAAAAATAAGGAAATAAACAATACAAGTGATAATCCCATTGGGATCACCATTCGGCTTGAATATGATGCTTTTTTCATGTGGGATAGCTCCAACTACCAATACTACTGTTATTTGAATTTCACAAATATCTTGAAATAAAACTGGTCAAGAATATGAAATTCGATCGGTGAAAACCAATTTATTCTCTATTTCTTTTTCAAGATACTTTCTGGTTTTCACATCACTCAGGCTGGTGAACGCACCAAACTACAATACTTATCTTGCATTATTTGGGACAAACCTTAAGCCCATTATTTCAAAAGAATCGTAGATCAATTTAGACGCATTATGAAGAAAAAAATTTATATCGCTTACACTGGCGGAACAATCGGCATGCACAAAACAGAAGCAGGCCATTATGTGCCTGTCCCTAACTCATTAGCCCAATTGATGGAGCAAAACCCAGCGTTTCATCATGATGAACTGCCTGATTACGTTATTCATGAATACGACCCACTGCTTGATTCTCCCAACATGACACCGGGTGATTGGTCAGACATCGCCGAGGATATCTGCCAAAACTATGAGGCGTATGATGGGTTTGTTGTTCTGCATGGGACCGACACGATGACTTACACGGCATCGGCTTTGGCTTTTATGCTTGAAGGACTTGCCAAGCCAGTCATCGTCACGGGATCGCAAATTCCACTTTGTGAGTTTCGGAATGACGCTCAGGAAAATTTGATTACTTCCCTTATATTAGCGGCAAACTATGCTATTCCTGAGGTGTGTTTGTATTTTAACGGCCGTTTGTTCCGTGGTTGTCGCACCGTCAAAATAGACTCCATCGGCTTTGATGCGTTTGAATCTTCAAATTATCCGCCGCTAGCCACTGTCGGCATCGACTTCAAACTGAACTAC
>JANQSK010000135.1 GCA_028284105.1 Anaerolineae bacterium | reverse complement strand
AAATCGGTATTCCTTTGCCTGTAAGTCAAATATGGGCACGTTGGCATAAAGAAATTTGGGCAGATTTAGCTGGATTATTGCTCGGTGGTCCTGCTATTGTGACATCCCTCTTAGATGTTTTGGGAAGATCACCAAGAACGACGTTTCAATTCAATCCAGTAGGTGTTCATCCAACACCTTACTTGAGAGCAAAAATCAATTTTGAACTATTGAGGCGGTTAGGATTTGGACAGGGCGCATCACAAATGGATCAGATGTGGGATTCATTTTATCCACATCCAGAACGGGGCAATATGCCGCATGCTTTATTAGCTACTTTCCCTAAAGCAAATCGTGCGGTCGTTGATGTTATTTGTTTCCAGCCATTCAAGGCATTGGGGAATAAATCACTATCGCAAGTAATCAACTTTAAACCAAGTTATCAGCCAATGATCCAAGAAGCTGGTAAGCGGATGGCAGTTGGCGTTGATCCAGGAATTATTCCGGCTCGGTTTTTAGTCAGTGCCGCACGGTGGGCTTTGGAAGAAAACTTGGCACCATCACAACAGATAAGTGCCAACTTTTACCAAGCGTTAAATAGACGATGAGGTTTTCTATGAATATGCAATCCATAAATCTTAGACAAGCCATATTCGATTTTTTAACCAGTTTGGAAAATATACGTTGGGCTGTTGTTGAAGCACAACCAGCAAATGAAGAGCATGCGTTAGCTGAACAGTTTGAATCGTCAGTACTGGACATTGCTGCACATATGTACCAGCTTCAATCAATGGTAGATAAACAAAATATTCTGCAGACTAATCAATTGGTAGATTGTTTATCTCTCCTAGTTCAAATAAACGGCCGTTTCTACGAAACATGCCATAGTTATGTCGCGGTTGAATCATTACATATATTGGCAAAGGAAAATCCAGAACAATGGGGCTCGTGGGTTGAAGGGGTTTTAGATGCGCTTTCTCCCTGTCCTGATGAATTGCACAAAATATTTGAGACTTTAGTTACCTGCTGGCGATTCATGATTCAATCAAATATTCAAGTTAACCGTCATTTTCCAGAGCAAATAAGTAATGGAAACCCACTCTTTTATTCGGAGGTAAATAATGATTGACAAAATAACAATAAAAGGGCAGTTAGTAAGTACGACAGAAAAACGAGGTCTCCCCGGTATTGATATCTATGCATATGATAAGAACTATTTATTAGGTGACAAATTTTTGGGAAGTGCACGCACTGGCCGAGAAGGCTACTTTTCAATGATTGTTGAAAAAGGTGACAAAGATGATCTTTTCAACCAAATTGAGAAAAGACTCAAAAAGGAAATAGATATTTTTCCAGATATCATCTTTGAAATTTATGCAGGGGGTTCATTAATTTCTGTTCAGGAAATTGGAGACGATGTTGATGATGATTCAATGATTGTTGAGATTCGAGTTGCTTATCCCGTAATTGAAGAAAATGACAATCGCCTTTCACCTGAAGATATTAAAGAAGCCCTTTCAGCTATAACAGACATTGCTGATCTAACACCTACTTCCCAAGATGCTGGGGGGCGAAGGGGCCGTGGAAGCAATGGGGAAAGTATTATCAAGGATTTAGTAGATAATGCGTTTACAGATGTTCTTGGACGTAATCTTCATGTTGATAATGTGAAAACATTCACAGCTTCTTTAGAACGTGCCTTTCCTGGTGAGCATAAAGGGTCAACAATGAAGTACGAATGGAATCCTCGCACATATGCTGTTTTATCAGAGTTAGGTGGGGGGATCAGTGGTGCTCAGGCTAGTATCTATCACCAAGCGCATTCGGTTTGGGAAGATGTTGAAATCTTGTTGAACAATTTGATGACAATTGACCCTAAGGCTGATGTAGAGCAAATGGAAGCAGTTCGCTCAATTTTAAAAACTGAGATGGTTGAATTGGTGAACGAGTTAGGATATGAAGGTGGTCCTCGTATTCAGAGAGTCAACTTTATTTTTGACACTATTTTGAAGCCATCACCTATGGGAAGACCTAGTCTGTTAGAACAACTAAGAAGTGCCTTCTCAATTGATCGCTCAGATGTTGTTACAGTGCAAGATGAAGAACAATACACTCACCTAATCATGGTTGAACAGAGAATTGCGGCCCTTTATCAATCTTGGCAAGCAATCGAGAATGAATTCATTGGAACAAAACAAGGTAAATATCTTGGCACACAATTGGTATTGATTTCTCGTTCATTAGCTGTTGTTGCCGGTTCAGTTGATGAAACGATGAGTGTGATGGATTCAGTTTCGCTGGGGCCTAATGAGCGCAAAACGCTGCAGCTTGATTTGGGCCAATTTGGACCAATGTTGTTGGGCGATTTATTAGAATGGGTTCAAACCTTTACGACAGTTGAAGGGCCCACATTGGCTACTGATGGCGGAATTCGTGGTGTAGAGGCTATTTACGGAACGTTAGACAAGCTCCAACAACTAGTAGAAAAAGCTGCAAAAGCGAAATCAGACCATATTGGGTTCAATCGCTCAAGGGTTCGACGCACCCTTGAAGAACTTGGGCGGCATTTAAATGATGCCCGAGAACGTGCAAAGGAAACGCTTCTTCCTACAAATTAGCTTTAACCAAATCTCGATAAACCAGTTAATGAGGTTGACTTGACTGTTGTTTGTCGCCAAATAGACGGCCGTTATGTGGTAAGCCTATCTGGCTGTTGAGAACCAATTTAATAAATTGGCTAACAGTTGCTTTGCCCACGGCCTATTAGGAGATTTAACCATGGGAACACAATCAGATAATCAAGCATTTCAAGACCGAATGGCGGCCTTGTTTGAAACATTAGTTGCTCGATTGGGAGCTGATCTAATAGAGAAACCACATTTAGCCGATGCATTGATAAGGCAAATTGATGATGTAGTTGCAAATGTTGTAAATAACCAAAAGACTATACCGGGTCCCCCAGACGGTGGTATATCACAACTTGTAGGGGTTGGTCCAGATGCTGCTCAAAACATCGGAGATACGTGGTTACCAACACATGTTGAACCTTACGACGATACTGTAACTTCAGAACGAATGATTGCGATTGGAGATCTATATTATATTTATCAGCATGAAAAAATTGGCGTTTTCCAATCAGTATTGAAGTTACAAGATTTATTCAGAGCTGGAACAGTACGACTATCAGAAGGTGATGGAGCTTATCGTCTTTACCAGTATGATCGGAAACAGTCGCTACGATATACACAACGTGATCGTATGCAAGCTTATCGTCGTGCCTTTGGATATAGTCGTGTTAAACCAACAAATGGGGCTAAACCCAACCTGAATTTTCATAATTTATTGACTCATTTTGTAACTCAAGTTGCTCAATTCTACAGAGATAAGAGGGTCTCAGAAGTCATTCGACCTAGAGCAACAGATCCCAGCTTTGGTAGTATCGCCGTAGTGCGTCGTGCTGGCTTAGATTTACGTGGCAACATGAAATCGGCATCATATGGACATATCAGTGTTCTTCGTGTAGAGGTGCTTCAGTTGTTGAACGAGGCATTTCATATTCTTCGCTCTCCAGATGTGTTGAAACTTTACGGTGCAGATCATGCCTGGGATGTTGTTGAAGAAATAATGAAACAGCATTTCAATCAGCCGTTTATTAATGCATCACAAAGAAGTCGGATGGCTATTGCTGGTCGAAATATTGTCCATTGGTTGGCACAATCCCATATTCTGAACAGCTCGCGCCCTGATT
>JANQSK010001208.1 GCA_028284105.1 Anaerolineae bacterium | reverse complement strand
TACCTTTACGTAATTGCCAAAAATGAACGCCAGCCCCCAATAAGCCAATTTGACCACTTCCGAATGGGCCATACATCACAATGGCGTCCCCATGACCTTGCAGGCCATCCTCTAAGTAGGATTCTAAAACCGCCATTTCCTCATCGCGGCCCAAGGGAATCTTGTGGGGCTGTGCAAATCTTGTTCGTGCTTGGGCAGTTATGGTTCTTTCTTCAATAGGAACAAACAGTTTAACCGCCGCTTTAACCCCTTTGATTACTACGTTTTCGATGGTATCAAATACAAAGATCTCTCGAACACGATCAGCTGTGTGCTGATCGGTAAGAACAGCGCCATCATTACACAATCCAGCCAAACGCGAAGACAAATTGACGACGCGCCCGACCGTTGTATATTCCCGCCGATTTTGAGAACCAACGGCACAAGCAAATACACGTCCCGTACTCAAACCAATTTGCTGTTTGGTGATAAATTTTGGTCTATTCCTCTGAAGCGCTAATGCACAGCGAATGGCTTGTTCTGGTGCATCAGGGGCAATGGGAGCACCAAAGATAATATGCAAATGGGAGCCTTTATCACCGGTTAGAATTCGATTGAGGTGGCTATTTTCACCCCCATACCGCTCAATGATTTGCCAAACCCATTGATAATATTCTTGAAGCTGCTGACCGGCTCGTTCGCTATTGAAGTCAATGCCTTCAAATTTCACAAACATGCTGGTGGCTGGACGATGTTCTGCTACAAACTGTGTGTTTGGATTTTTCAGACGTTCAACAAGAATGCTTGGCAAAAAGGCGGGTGCAATGGTCAACAAACTATCCATTGCCGATTGAGAGAAGGAATCCCAATAAAGGGGTGAATTGGCGCGCGGCACAGGGGGGACTTCTTCAACCACTCGATAAGGTTCAGAATAAGGTAAGCCGGCCATTTTTAATATGTTCTGACTGGCAACGACCTGGCCAGAAGATGCATGGCTTTCAGCTTCAACAGCTTCGTTGATTGCATCTCCAGCTAAAACAAACTCCATGGTTTGATTTGGATCCCCAACGATGGTTTCAAAACAACGGCCGTATCCCAAACCAATGCGCATGGTGAGGGAAAAGGTTGTTTTTCCACGACCAGCGGGTGTTTCATTAAACTCCGAGTAGCTAGTGAGCATTAAGCTCTGCATAAAACGGGCGCAACCCAATGCGCGTCCTGCTGCCCGACCATCAGAATCAGGGAAATACACCATCATGGCATCCCCGTGGAAGTGGCTCACTGCGCCACCGGCATCGTGGATGGCGTTAATCAAAGCTGTAAATGTCATGAGAAGGCGGCGGTTTAAGGTTTCGGCTCCCCGTGGACCATCAACAGCCAACGCTTCCGACATCTGCGTAAAACCAGAGATATCGGCAAAAAGCGTCGCAGCGGTTGTCCACTTGACCTGCCCAGGTTGACCCAATTCTTCATTCAAAATTTGACGGGTCACCGTCATTGGGAGATAAGCGGCTAAACGCTTGGCCAAGTTACGTCCAACTTGCCCAAATCGCTGTTCTTTGGAGTAGTTATTAATCGGTCGATTTGTCATGACAGCGTCGCGGCTGGATATCATTCCTTCACGTCCCATAATTATACGGTAAAATCCCTATTTATGATATGAAATGATTTTTCAATAATGACTGTCTTACATTGAAAATTGTACGTTTTTTCATCGTCTAAAACAGTCATTTAGAGAAAAGATTGACTGTCAATGAAGTAACACTATTTCAGAGAAGAAACAGTCACTTAGGATGCAAATCGGCTTTTATGAATCGTGCAAGAAATCTCTTTCGTTCCTCAGTCATCGTGATTGTACTGCTTGGACTTGGGAAGGTATTTGGATTATGGCGCTTACAATTAATTTCCAATGTATTCGGGACATCCCCTGAATTTGACGCTTTTACTGCCGCGAATCAGCTTCCAGAGGTCTTTTCAACGATACTTGCCAGTAATGCCTTAGCGGCCGCATTTATTCCAGTTTATTCAGCATACATTCTCAAAAAGAAC
>JANQSK010001171.1 GCA_028284105.1 Anaerolineae bacterium | reverse complement strand
TATGGTCACGATTTTGGGATCCGGTTGATGTGAATCACATTTTAGAGCGGACAGTGACAGTAACTTTGAGTGATGGAGATAACGGCCGTTTGCAATTTGACCCGCAAATTCTTACCTACGACCAATTCAACGAGAATCACTTAGCGCAAGAACAGCTCATGGCTGACTTTGCGGCCGAAAATAATATCGAATTCCTCAATCTTACACCTGTCTTTTGGCAAAAGACCATCGATGAAGGGGAGTTTTTTCATTTTGCTGACACGCATTGGAACCAAGCCGGAAACCAACTCGCCGCCGACACAATTTGGGACTATATTCGAGAGTAAGGAGTTGAATTTGGGTGATGCCTAATTGCTTTTGGCCGTAATCTCCTTAAAAGAAGACATCGTCTGAGCCCATTCATCTTTTTCAGCTGGATCGAAGGGGATATAGTAGCCAATTCGGTCGAGAAGGCCATCATAACGATCCATCGCCACGCGTGGTAATTCGGACCATGTACCACTGATCGCCATTTCGCTCAGCATTTCGTCGGTGATGAGGCTGGGCATGGCATCCCATTCTCCTTTGCGCGCCATTTTGCTTAATTGATACGCCGTCTCTTCCCAACCGTGCAGTTCTACCACTATGCGGTAAGCGGGTGTGGACATATAAAACGAAATTTGTTGTTTGACGAACTGCTCATAAAATGCGGTGGGTTTGCTGCCATCCGTTGGTACGGCAAAGATCACTGAAGCCAGATTGACATCGTTCCAATCTCTATCAGCCTGCATGAGTCCTTTTTCTACGTTAGGGCGAGCATACTCTTTGAGGTATTTAGCCGTGCTGAAGCTGTGAATAAAGCCACCGTCACACCGTTTCCCAACAAGACGAAGCATGAGTTCATTAACGGCCGCAATATAGATGGGCGGCTTGCCCGTTTTGAGTGGTGGTGGTGTAAAAAAAGGTGAGGTTAGATTCAGTTTGAAAAACTCTCCTTCGTAGTTGAGAGGTGTGCCATCTTGCCAATTGTCCCAAATGGCGTGAATAGCTTCGATCGTTTCACGCATTTTACGGACGGGCTTTTCCCATTTTGCCCCAAGTCGCCGCTCGTTGTGGGCTCGCACTTGGGTTCCAAGCCCGAGTAGAAAACGGCCGTTTGAGAATGCCGATAAATTCCATGCCAGCATTGCCAAAATGGCAGGTGAGCGTGGAAAAGTGACCGCTATCGCTGTGCCTAACTGCATTTGATGGGTGTGTTCAGCCGCCAGCGTCATCGTTAAAAAGGGATCGGTATTCGTTTCAGCGGTAAAAAAGCCATCGAATCCAATTTCTTCTGCAGCTTTTGCGACCTCACCGATTTGGGTCATCTGTGGGACAAGCAATAATGAATCGAATTTCATATGATTTTCCCTTTCAAAAATAGGCCAACATCCTGAAATGCTTTTTGGGATTTGCTAGACGCATTGGCAATATTAAAAAAGGCATGGACCTGTCGAGAATATTCTTTATAGATCACTTTGTTCCCTTCTTGTTTGAGCGCCATGGCGTAAGCGTGCCCCTGATCCAACAGCGGATCAAATTGGGCGGTGATGATATAGGCAGGGGGCAAATCTTCGAGAGACCCAAGGAGAGGGGAGCAGCCCGGTTCGTACCGCTCTTCTTCTTCATTAAGATATTGAGTGGCAAACCAATCCATATCTTTTCGCGTCAAAATAGGGGCATCCGCATAACGAATGGTAGAGGGATAGGTTCGGGTGAGGTCTACCGCTGGGTAGATCAAGACTTGTTTGGAGATTTTTGGCCCTTTTTCATCGCGTGCTTTTTGGCAGAGAACGGCCGTAATATTTCCACCTGCGCTATCTCCTGCAACCGCAATGTCTGACACATCTGCCCCAAGCGTTTCGCCGTTTTGAGCCACCCACACAAGCGCATCACAAGCATCCTCGATGGCTGCTGGGTATTTATGCTCAGGCGCTAGCCGATAGTCAACAGAAACAACAACGCGACCTGAGTGATGGGCTAAATTGCGACAGACGCGATCATGGGTATCTAAATTTCCTATGACCCAGCCTCCGCCGTGGAAGTAGAGCAACAACGGCCGTTTCTCTTGTAGAGTGGGACGATAGACGCGAAGCCGTATCGGTTGGGAACGGCCGTTCATCATAATGTCCTCAACGCGAGCGAGAGGCAGCGCCTTGCCAAAAATGTAATCGGCAATGGCACCTTGGCCCATCTTTTCTTGTGCTCTTAGTTTTTGGGGTGTTGACTTGTAAAATTGGCCTTGACCAGTCATCTTCATAGACCAGTGAAGCACCCGCATCTTCCACTCTAAATTCATTTTTTCTCCTAAATTATTGAGGCAGATGAACTATTACTTCCCTCTTCCTATTTGCCTCATCATCTACCCAAATTAGAAGCGAATTATCTATTGATATGCTTCTTTATGCACATGCCGGGTCAGCCGCCGATAACCCACGGTCGAGCCAGGCCAAAGTGTCGTATTTTTGCCGCTGCTGGTTTGATACCAACTTTCGCAACCACCGGTTTGCCACACGGTGTCTTTTAACTTTTCTTGTAACTCTGCATTATGTGCAGATTGCACTGAAGGATCAATATCTAAAAAGCGTTTATGTCCTTTTTCAAGATATCGTAAATAATCCATAATGTAATTGTATTGGGATTCCATCATCAATATGACGGAGTTGTGCCCTAACCCCGTATTGGGACCCAATAAGAAAAAGAGGTTAGGATAGCCAGACGTTGAGATGCCAAAATAGGCTTCTGGCCCTGTTTCTTTCCATTCGGAAAGCAGCTCTCGTGGTTGACCTTGGGAGGATTTACGGCCGTAAATCTGCATGTCTACTAAAAATTCAGACGCAACAAAACCTGTGCCTAAGATTAAGGCATCAATTTCTCTCTCTACCCCATCTTCATCAACAATGCTGTTCGCTTTGATTTGTCGAATGCCAGACGTGATCAAGTCGACATTGTCTCGCTCAAGTGCAGGATAATAATCATCCGAAACCAATGCTCGCTTGCACCCAAATTTGTAATTCGGAGTCACTGCTTTGCGCAAAGACGGATCAGAAATTGAATCTTGAATATGTTTGAGAGACATGTTTGTGGCATAGCGTGCCACTGTTTGATTCCCCAAAAAGTTTAAAACGGCCGCTTCCAATTCCCAATAGCGAGCGGTGCGTAAAAGGGACTGCAAAATGGGGAACCTTTTAAAGAGACTTAATCTTCGAGGTGAGATTTTGCCGTCTCCACGCAGAACAATCCACGGAGGTGTACGCTGGAAAAGATGAAGCTGAGCCACCTCAGGCGCAATTTGAGGCACAAACTGAATGGCACTGGCCCCTGTTCCAATGACGGCGACACGCTTTCCAGCGAGATCATAGTCATGGTTCCAAGTAGATGAATGGAATTGAACTCCTTCAAACCGATCCAAGCCTGGTAGATTGGGTATGTTTGGACGATTGAGAGGCCCCATTGCCGAGGCAACAAATTGGGCGGTCCATTCTTGGCCATCGCGTGAGATCAAATGCCATAGTCCAGCGTCTTCGTCAAACCGAAGCTGCTGAATATCGGTGTTAAATTGGATCTTTTTTTCGATTTCAAAACGTTGAACACACTGTTTGAGGTAAGCAAGGATTTCCGGTTGTGTTGGAAAATGGCGTGACCATTCTGGATTTTGGTCAAAGGAAAATGAATAAACAATGGATGGAATATCACAGGCGCAGCCAGGATAGGTGTTATCTCGCCAAGTGCCACCTATTTCTTCGGCTCTTTCGAAGATAACAAAGTCATGCTTGCCTGCCATTTTGAGACGGATGCCCATACCCAGCCCAGCGAAGCCAGCCCCGATTATGGCAAATTCTACGTGATTTATATTTGAATGGTCCTTCTTCACCGCTTCTAAAACCTATGAGGTGGTGCTGATTTAATTTAAGAAAATCTTGCCTGGATTTAAAATATTGTTGGGGTCAAGCGTGTCCTTGAGCTGTTTCATGAGGTTGATGGCTTCATACCCATGCTCTTGGACCATGTATTTGCGTTTGCCAATGCCAATGCCATGCTCCCCAGCACAAGTTCCACCTAGCCGAATGGCTTTTGAAACTTGCATTTGTTTAAATCGTTCAGCACGTTCAGCGCATTTTCTATCATTGGGCTTGTAATAAATCCCGATAAGTAAATTCCCGTCTCCTGCGTGTCCTAAAATGTTGCAGGTAATATCGAGTTTGGATACTGAATCTTCAACAAAATTCACCATTTCAGGGAACTGTGAAATGGGTACAGAAACATCTGTAATTAACCATTTGTGGGAAGGGTGTTGGCGAACGGCTAAACGGCGTATCTGTTTACGTGTTTGCCAAATACGATGACTCTCTTCTTCTGAATAACTGTCATCAAAGTTGATGCACCCGTGTTCTTCACAGATGATTTGCGCCACTTCCATCTGCTTTTCCATCCAGGCTGCTGTGTTGCCACTAAATTCAATCAGAAGGGTTGGGCCACTTTGAATTTGGACATCAGCATCGTCCATTAGTGTTTTCGCTGTGTTGGTATCAAGGAGCTCAAGTGCCGCTGGTTGCATGCCGTTGCCGATGATTTCGGACACGGCCGTTGCAATATCCATGATGTTGTTGAATACGGCCGTTGCGGTGACTTTCCTTCTTGGAATCGGCTCAAGCTTTAATGTTGCCTGAGTCACTAATCCCAGCGTCCCTTCGGAGCCAGCAAACAGCTGCGTTAAATTGTAGCCAGACGCTTGTTTGATTGAGCGCGAACCCGTATGCACAATTTCGCCATTGGCTAAAACCACCTCGAGCGCCAACACATTTTCGTTGGTTGACCCATATTTAATGGTGTGTGGTCCAGCTGCATTTGTAGCAATCATGCCACCAATACTAGCATTGGCACCTGGATCGGGTGCGAAAAATAGATCGTGCTCAGACAAAACGGCATTCATATCTTTATACATCACGCCGGCTTGAACAGTTACTTGTAGATCGCGCTCATGAAGATCCACAATCTGATCCATGTGTGAGAAATCAATCACAATGCCTTTTTGTACAGGGATTGAATTGCCTTCTAAACTGGTGCCGGCTCCCCAAGCCGTTACGGGAACTTTAAACCGATTTGCCAACTGCACGATTTCGCTTACTTCATGAGTGGTTTGAGGCCAAACAACAACATCAGGTAAAACCTGGTCAAAATCAGATTGATCTTGTGCGTGAAGTTGTCGATCAGCTCCCGAAACTGATACTCGAGCAATGCCCAAAATTGAGCGCAACTGTTTTAAGACTCTCGATTGCATGCTACTTGTTTTCCTGCCAAATTCTTTTAGGGGACGCAATAAATGGGTCCTTAGTGCTCCATAAAGCAGAGCTACTAATTGTCCGACATCTTTAGATTTAGAAATGAAAAACCAGCACAGAGGAAAAAAGTGCTGGTTTTAAAGGTCGGAAACCTATTTGTATTGTGGCATAAAAAGTGTTCATGTCAACTTACGAACCCTAAAATTGAAACACTTTAAGCCAGTGCCAACAATTTAGGTGCTCATCAGTTGTGCCTTGCAAACCCACCGGGAAGTTGGATCTATTGCGAGCTATATTATTTGCTGGTGTTACGCATCTCATACAGAGGGTCATTTCGAACAAAGCGAAGGAAGCCCCTTTCAACGAAAGAACATGACTCGCGACGTTGAGAAATCGCTGTGACCTGAGCAAAGAGATGGATTGTCAGGCAAACGAATGTCTGTTTTTTGCTTGCCAATTGAATGTTGCATGCTACAAAGCTGCAGCGATTTCTCATCGCTACGGGTGTTTTTGACGATTGTTTTGTTTTTCCCGCTTTCTTCAAAATGACAAGCCTTGTGCGTAACACCAGTTAATTAGAGAAACGGCCGTTAAGTCCATCAAAAACCCTGATATTCGCTGTCTAAGCCCTATTTATGTCTATTTGCTAGCATGACATAATCAGGTTGAAAAATAGTGTAGAACGCAATTTAGACCCATTTAGGCGATTCAAAAAGAGGCTTTGCACTAGTGCAAAGCCTCTTTTTGGTAAATCGGGGTTTATTTCTTAAAGAGTAGGAATTTAAATTATCCGTTAGGTCGCGCTTCAAGGAGCAATGGGATAGTGATTTGTTCACCATTGCGAATTACATTGAGGTTAATGGTTTGGCCAACTTGGGCTTGCTGTACCAAATAACCTAATAAATCTTCTACTGTTGAAATAGGTGTGCCATCAATCCCGATGATGATATCTCCGTTGCCCGATGGACTACCCACTAAACCTGCTCGTTGGGCTGGGCCGCCTTCAACCACATTTGCAACAACAACCCCACCACTAATGTTCAAGCCAAGCTGTGCAATGCCTTCAGGTGTGAGGGCAGAGCCAGAGATGCCTACCCAAGGGGTCGAAGCTTGCCCATTTTGAATGAGTTGAGGGGCAATCGCAGCCACAATGTTTGATGGGACAGCCAAACCGATACCTGATGAGCCACGCACTGGCGATTCAATCGCTGTATTTACCCCAATCACGTTTCCGTAAATGTCGAGCAAGGGGCCACCAGAGTTACCTGGATTAACGGCCGCATCCGTTTGAATAATGTCAGGGATTTGGAATTGTGAACCGCCTGGGAACGTTCTATCAACGGCTGACACAATCCCAGTTGTCATTGTGCTCTGTAATCCGAATGGGCTACCAAGTGCAATTACGATTTGTCCTACTTGAACGGCTCCTGAGTTCCCCAGAGGAATGGGCTGCAAGTTTGCTTCGTTTGGATTAACGCGGACTACAGCTAAATCAGAGCTTGGGTCACGACCAACCAAAGTCGCATCAAGTGTTGTGCCATCAGCTAACCCGACAGCAATTTGCTGGGCCCCTTCAATGACGTGATTATTGGTGATGATGTGGCCATTATTGTCATAGACAAAGCCAGAGCCTTGTCCCCCATCCGTTAAGATCACAACGACTGATGGATTTAAGCGGGCATAGAGGTCAATAAATGCTTGCTGCTGTGCAACAATCGCTTCAAAGCCAGTTGGAATTTGAGCTACTGGGGCGGCCTGCACAGGAGTTGTTTCTGTTGGGATGACTGGTGCGGTTTCTACTGGAGCTGATTCAACTTCTGAACTTTCTTTAGGCTCCGCTACTGCCGTTTCTGGCTCAACCTCTTCTTCAGCAATTGTAGGAAGCGTTTCAACAATCGTATCAACGGGCTGGCTAGCAATAGGTGACAAGCCTACCCCACCACAAGCAGATAAAATAATAACGAGGCCAACAGCTAGGGTAAACCAATAATAACGATAAGAACGGGTCATTTTACCTCCATCAATAAAATGAACTGAAAGCAAGCCTTGCATTCCGAATAAGAAGTGGGGGCTTAAAGTTTACTGTCTGCTAAAGCCGATGTGGTCGTTATGCAAAACTTGCTTCAGTGACAAAATGAATTTCAAAGATGGCTGTAGTATGGTTAAAATTCGTAAAAGAATTGTTATGTCAGACTGAACTTTCGTTTAATAAAATGCCCCTTTTGTGAGTGCGAAATTAGGATGGCAGCCCAAATCGGGGTTTTTATGAGAATGGCTTAAAAATTGTTCAAATTAAATGTAAAATATGTCTATATGACATAACGACGATATACAGATTTGTTGTTTCATTAAAACCGCGACATAAACACCCTTCGTGTAGATGTTTCACGGGAAACAATGGGGGCATTTATCCCCCATTTGCTGAGTTAAATTGGATGAAAAAGACAAAATTATGACCTACTCACTAAAAAAGATTGTTCCTTGGGGACGCACCTTCGATGAGTATCAAGCGATGTTTGCATTAACGGCCGTTGACCTTGGAAAGACCATCTTGGGCTGTGCCGATGGCCCGGCAAGCTTCAATGCAACCCTTACAAGGCAAAACGGCCGTATTATCTCCACCGACCCCCTTTATGCCTATCGTAAAGACCAAATCAAGCAGCGCATTGACGAAATTTATGATGAGGTGCTCGATCAAGCCCGCCAAAACCAACATCAGTTTGTCTGGGAGCATATTCCTTCGGTTGAGGTGCTGGGAGAGCTACGCATGTCAGCCATGACCCAGTTTTTGGAAGATTATGAGGCTGGAAAACAAAACGGCCGTTATCAAAATGCCAGTCTCCCAGACCTACCCTTCACAGATAATCAGTTTGATTTGGCTTTATGCTCCCATTTTTTATTCCTTTATAGTGAACAGTTGACTGAATCTTTCCATATCGAATCTATTCGAGAGCTGCTACGCGTTGCGGAAGAGGTTCGAATCTTCCCGCTACTTGACCTGTCTGCCTCTCCGTCCAAACATCTCAAACCGACCCTTCAACAGCTTGAATCAGATGGATTTCAGGTGTACATTCAAGAGGTTCCCTATGAATTCCAAATAGGCGGGAACCGAATGTGTCGAATTTGGTGAAACCAATATTTACATTTTCCGTATAAGGTTGTAATGTGTGTGTTGAGGTGGTGAATCAACTGTTGTGGAGACGGCCGTTCCCTAATTCCCCAACTTTTACCCTCAAAATATCTTAAAAATCAGAGATCCTTCGTTAATTAAAGGTAGAGACTGGGTCAAATTGAGTCAGTCTTTGTTTTTAATTACATTTTATTGATCAAATCTTAGGAGGATCATATGGGTTCTTTACGCTCAGCAGTCAGAACGGCCGTTGATGTCGCCCAATCTGATGAGTTCCAGCAATTCGCTATTGATATGCGTGATTTCATCTCTGCACGTCAAGATGGCGGTTCATCCAGTACGCAAATTACTCAAATGTCGGCAACCATCGAAGAAGTTGCTGAAGTCATCAATCGTAGTTTCACCAAAGATGAAGGCCAGGGGGGTGAAGTCACCAATGTTATTTCCCCTGTGGTGATGCCAAAAGATTCAGGCTCTTATTTTAGAGCCTTAGCTTTGCCTGTGTTGCTGCTAATCGCAGGTGGAATTGGCTCTGTGGCCACAGGCATCTTCCCTGGAAACTTTGGTTTGGCCCTTTTTGGACCACACTACTGGTTTTTGGTAATCGCTTTTGCCGTGCTCAGCGTGGTTCGTCACCGCTTTGTGATGATTCCAGATGGCTGTCAGGCGCTCATCACCAAGTTCGGTAAGGTTGAAGAGGTGGTTGGGGCTGGTCGCAAATGGTTGGGTTTCCATCCACGCCGCAAAGTGAGCTATATCGTCAACGTCACCAAGGCTTATCCCTATAATGCACCTATTCGTGAAGCACCGACGCAAGGTCGTATCAATGCATCAGTTGACTTGTTCCTCCAGTTCCGCATTGAAGATCCCCAAGAATTCATTTTTACCTTAGGTGGTGTGAATGGTTTCTCTGAAAAACTCCACAACGCCATTAGTGAAGTAACACGGGCCTTGATTTATGCGCAACGTGCTGAAGATATCTATGATTTAGTCGGAGAAAGCACCAAAAGCGTTCTTGAATCCCTCAATAATCAATTTTTACCAGCCGTTCGCTTTGTGAATGCCAACATTACCCATGCTGAACCATCAAGCCGCGAATATCGTAAGGACTTGGCCTCACCAGAGATGGTCAAGGTCGCTAAGGAAGCCTACACCTATCAATATGAGCTTGAACTGCGTAAAAATCAAGATGAAGGTGATCTCAACAAAGATTTAGCGGAATTACGGGAACAGCTCTCGGGAATTCGCGCAGAAATTGCGACGCATCAAGCCCGTATCGATACCGCTCGTGAAAAAGCGATTAACCAGGCCAATGCGTATGCCCGCCAGCTGTTGATCGAAGCGGAAAGTGAAGCAAAAGCGAATGCGGCGCTACTTGAAGCCCAAGCTTTGGACATTCGCACGGTAAATAGTGCGTATTACCATGAGATTCTCGAATATCGTTATCAACAAGAGATTTTAGATCGTATTGAAGGGGTGTCCGACAAATTACCTCAGGTTATCAATATGGGCTCTGCTGAAGATAACAACGTCGATTTTATGGCTGTCGCTAAGCAGATGATGGGCATTGATGGCCATCCGCTTTATCAAGATGCTGATATCCAAACAATGCGTAAACGTACAAAAGATATTATCGCGCGTAT
>JANQSK010001109.1 GCA_028284105.1 Anaerolineae bacterium | reverse complement strand
CATCACCATCGGCCGTAGATAACCAAAACCGATCTTCCGCCAACCGTAACATCACAGGGTCATTGAGAATGCCCCCTTCAGCATTCGTCAAAATAACATAGCGACAGCGACCCGGTTTAACTTTTGAAATATCACGTGGGGTGAGCAAACTCATAAACTGGTAGGCGTCCGGACCAGAAATCTCAATAATACGCTGAACAGAGACATCCCACAGCGTAACCGCTTGAATCGTTGCCCAATATTCGCCCATGGTATCGCCGTAGTTATAAGGCATCCACATGCCGTTATAGGGCACAAAATCACCAGCCCCATATTTCACGGTTGAGTCGAAAAATGGGGACTTGTAAATTCTTGGGTTGAGCGCATGTCTTTTCATAGCTTGAGAACCTGTGTGATTAAAAGAAAGTCTACAAAAAATAGTTACTGCAAATACTTTCAATCACCGAGTTAATCACCATCATTGAAGTTGATTTAATTTTAAAATTTTTGTGATTTACAGCACTTTTATCGTTTTACCCGTCGACGGTGTCGTCTTTCGCGTGGTTTTTCGCCAATTCCAGGCACCTTAGGTGGGTCTGGTTGAGGCGACATTTTATCAGGAATGTCGTCGTAGTGACCATATTTACGGGCTGCTTCAAACATGCGGATTGCATTCTCAGGCTTCACTCCGGGATGTAAAGAATTGGATGACGCTAAGATGTATCCCCCTTCAGGAGCAGCAATCTGAATCGTTTCATAAACAGCTTCTTCAACCTCATCAGGATTACCAAAAACAAGCAGATCAAGACAGTCGATGTTACCGACGACGCACATTTTTCCTTTGAGATATTGTTTCGTCGCCCCGATATGCATGCACTGTGGCTGAATCGGATGCAGACCATCAAAGTGGGATTCCACAAAGACATCAAGAATGGGCCACACAACTCCATCGCAATGCTTAAACACCTGAAGCCCTTTTTCATGAACATAGTTACACAGCTCTTGTTTATAGGGCAAAATAAATTCGTGGAAATGGTCAAGCGACATCAAAGTCGTCATATTCCCAGCCATATCTCCATCAAACGAAACAACATCAATGCCAATTTCTGCACACATATCAATAATGCGTTTGTTAAATTCAACCACTTCACGAGAAACGGCATGAGCGAGTTCAGGATCAAGCGAGTAATCATACATCAGCTTGTCCATCCCCCCTCGCACTAGCCACGCTTCCTGAAATGGGCCATTCATACTGAGAACATGTGACCGGTCACGACCCAGCTTATCGATGACGTAAGCTGCCCCTTCAAAATCTTCGATACTGACGCGATCCGCCATCCGATAACCTTTGAGACCATCCATGGATTTAACGCCACCTTCCATGACGGCAGGAATCCCATTTTTACTCAGCATAAAGCCACGGCCGTATTTATCGACGCCCCAATCTTCTGTGACCCGTTTCAACCCAGTTGAGTAGGAGAGCCAGGTGGCATCATGATCTTGGGCTTCAATCACATCACAATAGGTGTCGAGGAACGCTTTACTTTCTTCACCCTTTCGTGTGGCTTCAGCCTCCTCACCACGAGATAATCCCATGATTTCAGCCATTCCGAGAATGACTTTTTCATCGATGTAATCAAGCATCGGCACGCGGTCAGGCACGCCAAGATCTAACGCGGTTTGAAATCTTTCCCGAGAGGTCATTGATTTCATTTTTTCTCTCCTCCTAGGTTCGCTGTCATTTCAGCTGCCAAATTGACAACAAGGTCTGAGAACTCTTTTTCATTTTCATCTGTTGGCATACGAAAGACGGGGCCATATAAACTAAGTGCGGCGACAACCTTGCCGGTTCGGCCAAAGATTGGTGCGGATACCCCAGCCAAGCCCCTCTCAAATTCCTCACGTACCCACGCGTACCCCTGTTGGCAAATTTGATCCAAATGGATGGTCATTTGTTTGGGGTCAACCACACTGTTTTCAGTAAAGCGTTCAAGCGGTTTAGACAAATATCGCTGTCGTAACGCTAAATCATAAGCCAAGAATACTTTGCTTGGGGATGATACATGGAGAGTTGGAAAATGGATACCTGTCCAATCTCTTAATTGAATATTGCTGTTTGGATCGCTTTTTTGAGCAATATAAAGTAGCCGGTCGCCATCCATGACGGATAGCGTGGCCGTTTCAGCCGTTTTTTCGACCAATTGTTGTAAAGGCTGTTCAGAAAGGCTGACTAGCCAAGAAGGTTGGGCGATCAATTCTGCAATTGCCGGACCAATTTGAAAACCTGCCTTGGGATGTTCTCGTTGAACCACGGCAATCTTTTCAAGGGTGGTCAACATGCGTGAGATGGTGCTTTTAGGTAAACCGGTAATCTCAGCAATATCGCTGAGTTGCGCCCCATTCGGCCATTGTGCGATAGCTGCAAGTATTTCAAAAGCGCGTTGTACTGATTGAATCTCAGACATTGTTCCGTATCGTGAAAAGCTTTCTGAATTATGGAAACAGTGGCCAAAATTGTACCGATTTGCAACAGATAGTCAAGTCTAAATTGATTGAAAAAGTTTAGAAAAAACGGCCGTTTTATAAACTCTGATATTGAGTAACTTAACCTTATAATTTATAGTACATTAAATCATATTCGCTTTCTTAGACACGTAGTTTACTAAACAATTTATTAAAAAATGAGCAAATCATCAAACAAACCAAATGATCCTGGTCGCCACTATTATCACCCCTATTATCCATTCTTAAAATGGGGGTACCTACACACGCCTAACATGATTTTTATTCGGAGCTATAACGTAATTCCAGATGAAGATTTTATAAAATTATTGGGCTTGCCAAACTACAAAAAAGCTCCCCCACCTTTACCATCTGATGGATCACACATTGTCTTTGGAAATGACGATGAATGGACCCATATTGCAGATGATTTTAACTATACGCTTTGGTGGGATGATCCAAAAACAAATAAAGCAGTTGCATCATTAAGCAAGACATTCGACGTCTTCAGATGCTCCAATGGTGATATTGATGAATCATTTGAATTTGAGTATTTTAAAGACGGTTCTCTCGCGAGAAAAATGATATTTGACCATGACATATTCAAAAAAGAAGAAAATATCTTGGTTAATATTGGAAACAAATTAGCAAGTGAGCCTCTTGAGTTGAGCGGTTTAAAGGCTGAAGCAAATGATATGTTTCCTTCAATTACCAAAGCGCTTGGTATTAAAAAAATAACTGACCCAACATTACTTCGTTTTTATCTACATGAAAAATCTTAGGTAATGTCAAAAAAACAATGAGAAAAATTACTGATATTTGGTTTCGTTCAGAACATAGCCTTGAAGAACTTAAAATGCTGTTGGATATTCAAAATCCCGAATTTGATGCAGAAAATTATTGGGAGTGGGTTATAGGGGAAATTGGGGATTCTCGAATTAATATGTCAAGGACCCATACTGTTGCTCCGTGTAATACAGATACGCGCATTTTCTTGTTGGGAAGCGAACAAGAATTCAACGAGGATCTAATATCTTCAATCATTCAGAGTTTGCAAAAGGGTGGTATTGCTTCAATTAGTTTAGGTCATTGGGAATATTTGTCGAGCAATGATTACAATCGTCATGAATCCCAAAATATCAGATATTAAAAACCTATCCTGTCTAACTATTGAAGCCAATCTATGATTTTACCTAAGGAACGAGACCCGAGATTTATCACAATACGAAATGGCGGCTCTCTTCAGGATAGTGATCATCAGCTTCTTGCACTTTGGGCGGCAGATTGCGCAGAACATGTTTTACATTTATTTGAAAATGTTCAGCCCAACGACAGTCGACCGCGCGAAGCCATTGAACAAGCTCGAGCTTGGGCAAAGGGTCAAATTACAATGTCGCAAGCACGCCAAGCCGCTTTTCAGGCTAATGCATCTGCTAGAGATTTACGTGGAGAAGCCCGATTTGCAGCCTATGCGGCAGGTCAGGCAGCGGCCGTAGCTCACGTCGCTGCCCACGAGCTTGGTGCTGCAGCTTATGCTATCAAAGCTGTTCGCGCGGTTGCATCTAAAGAAGAAGCTGAAAATGCTGGTCGACAAGAATGCTTATGGCAACGCAAACAACTTCCGGAAGAAATTCGAAATCTCGTCTTAGATGACCAACGATTGCGAAATGAAATTTGTTGGTCTGTCTTTACGTGTTGAGTGAAACGAAGTTCCTGTTTTGAATAAAATGACAGCTTCAAATTTCGTTTCCTCGAGGTTCCGAAGCTTTTGCTAACAGGGTTTTCAATTTAGTAACTTCGGAACACTTAAACAATAACTAGCCTTTTAGCGTATGGTTTTTGCAGAAATCGGCAAAAACCATACGCAAAGTATGCAAAATGCTCAAAGAATTTAATGAACAAACTTATGGGTTCTCCGCATTCTTTGTGGTAAGAAAATAAATTCTTGAAATCTCAATATCATCTCGTTAAAGAAACAAATTTGAAAACAATAAGGAATCTAATGACACCTGAGGAAACACTCAACACTTACGACCTTTTTGATGCCACGATCTTGAGCCATGGCTTTTCTGCATATATGCGAGACTATCAAATCACTGCCAAGGTTCATCAAGGTAACCCTAGTGGAGTTTATGTATTCATGTTACAGGGCTGTGTTGAATCTCATTATGAACCGTCTATTTCACCTCATGCTTTTTCAATGGATGATGAATTACTCGATCTTCAAAAAATGAAAAAAGCTCACAAAATTGATGCGTTTCGATGGGGTGTTAAGGGTGCCGAGATTTACCCTGGTTGGACATATTTTTCAAATTCCCAAAAGGCCAAAGTATGGACTGAGAAGATGGGATATTCAATGCATGAAGTCAAATTTGAAACCAATGTGTATAAGTTAAATATCATTTTTCACAATCTGAAAGTTACTCAGCCAGATCTGTAAGATTCAAATAGAACGATTGCTTCAAAATAGATCAATCTTCTTGATCTGGTTTTTATCAATTATTGGATGGCCTATTCAACAGAATAAAGGTTTAGGCAAAGCAACAAGAAAAAGTTTTTTAAGATGGCAAAAATCACTTACGGGGATAGGGTCGGAAGAGATGGCAAACTCGGGGTCGGATGCTCTGCTTTTGTGCTTGATCCCGCTAATCTAAAAGTTTTATTAGTCAAACGCTCTGATGATAGGCGCTGGGCGGTCCCTGGCGGCTATATGGAGTCAGGTGAGACTCTACAAGAAGCCTGTGAACGAGAGGTTTGGGAAGAGACAGGTGTTCGAGTTCAAGCAACAAATCTTGTCACCGTTTACTCTGATCCAAATATTCTGTTGGAATATCCCGATGGTAATAAGTGGCAGCTTGTTGTAATGCATTTTATGGCTCGGCTTGTTGATGGAACTCCTGCAAGAGGGGATGAAACAACAGATGCAGGTTATTTTTCGCTTGAGGAAACAATGCGTATGAACATCGGTGAATTTGATCGACAGCGAATAGATGATGGATTTGCCTATACAGGGACAACTTTTGTTAAAAGTGATTTAGGGTGGCGTTAGATCTCTTTTTTTCTTTAACAATCCATAGGAATAATTTTATGAAAAATAACATTATAGATTGCAGAACGGGTCTCAAAGGAAAAGTTATTTATTTGACAGGTGGCATGGGCGGCATTGGCCGAGCCTGTATCGACTCATTTATAGCACATGGAGCGCGGGTTGCTTTTACCTATGCAGATGGACAAAAGTCGGTAAATGAAGCCCACCAAGTGGCTGCAACTGCTCCAGAACAGTTAATCACAACCCCACTCGATCTCCGATTTATCGATTCTATTGAAACAAGCATGGAGGCTGTCATGCAGAAGTGGGGCCGTATCGATATTGTCGTCAACAATGCTGCCGTTGGGTCAGCTACTGTAGAAGCCTATGGAGACAATGCCAGTGAACAAGACTCAGCCATGTTGACCATCAACGCTGACGGTGCTTTAAAAGTTTGCCAAACATTCCTCCGCCTTATGCACGATTCTCTAAAAACTGATCCATTCAAAATTATCAATTTAAGTTCGGTTGGTGGTGGGATTCAAGTGTTCCCAGGATTTCGTTTATCAGATGGCATGAGCAAGGCGGCGGTTGCCTTCATGACGCGTCAATTGGCGGCTGAGTTGACCGATACCCTAGTAGATGTCTTCGCTATCTGCCCAGGGGCAACCAACACGCCTATGTTCCAAGCAAGCACGCTTAATAAAATGTCAGCAGATGAGCGGAAAGCGTTTGTTAATTCATTGCCTAAGCAGCGCTTGATTGAACCGTATGAAATCGCTGAAATCATCACCTTCCTTGCCTCAAGCTATTCAACACCGATGCATGGAGCCGTAATTGATGCCTCAATGGGACTCGGTGTGCGTCCCGGTCTTATTACAGAATAGGCGAAAAATAATCACCAACAAGCACCTATTTATTTGGGATTGCTGGGTGAATAGGATTCAAATTCCCATGAAAACGGTAGTGCGTTGGTTGTTTCAATAACCTGCTCAGGCTCAAAGCTTATCAAGCGCTCAGCGCCAGGAAACTCGGCAAGTTCAGAAGAATCCCACAAGATTTGAGATTTACCAGTCACCTGTAAAATCCGCCCCTGTGCAAAATCAAAAAAGATCAGGCCACTATTTGGATTTGAGGCAAGATTGCCAAGGGTTAGGAACATCATGTTGCCTGAGTAATCAGGAAAGCGTAATGTGCCATTCCGAACTTGAACAAAGCCTGGATTCCCACCCCGATGGGACGCATCGGCCCCCTTTTCCTGATGGGCAGTCGCTATAAAAAAGGTATCAGCATTTTGAATCCAATTAATTTGTTCGTCTGAAAGTGTTGTTGATTTTGAAACGGCCGTTTCTGCCAGCTCCTGCTGCGCCACAATCGGCCGTGCTTGAATATATTTAGGGCAATTCCCAAACACTTCCTCAGCATGCACAACAAGCCGGTCAGCGTGTCTCTCAACTTGACCATTTAGGCGCATTCGTCGCCGTGTTGCAAATTCAATCGCAATGAGGCCAAGGCGACCAGTGGCACGAATGTTATAGGCAAGAGGATCAGATTCAAGGGGCAAAGCATGTATTGCCACCGTCGTTTCATCCAAAACCTCAACAAAACCGGGCCATCCGGTCAGAACAGAGGCCCAAACATGCCCATCCTCGTCACTTGAAGCAACCACTATAAATGATTGCAAGCTGAAAAAATCTGAAGCTGCGGCTGAAATTTCCGGTTTAATCATCCCGCCAATACGCGCCGCCATCGTTGAAACCCCAGCCTTCTCTTGAACAGCCAATTCCCCTTCATGAAATACTGAATTCATAGCAAACCTCATCACTTTATTGTTTCTTAAACACCAAATCTAACTATCTAAAAACGTTTATGATGGTTATTATCATATCAATCGATTCTAACTTGTCAAGTGTCATTTAGATGGTTATACTGATTTCATGAAACTTCAATTTGAACATGTTGGGGGTCACCCTCTGCTTGATTTGGTCAATACAGAATGCCTCTCAAACGGAGAACCTTTAGACATGCTAAGAAGCTCGACCCACCTAGCAGAGTGGCTTAGGGATATGAATCTAGCTGGTTTAGATCAGACTATTGCATTGGCGGATGAACAATCACTGGAGAAGGTGCATCAGTTCCGAACCCATATCCGCGAAATGATTCGCACCATAGCAAATAAAGGAGTTGTTCCCTCGCATGCGGTCGCAATGATTAATGACCACTTGGCCTTGAGGCGGGGTGTTTCCAAAGTGGATGAGGTGAATGGCAAGTTGATCCAGCGTTTTATTTATACGTTAGAT
>JANQSK010001096.1 GCA_028284105.1 Anaerolineae bacterium | reverse complement strand
CTCGTTGATTCGTTATTAGCAGAACAACATGATATCTACACGCTGACGCATGCGGCGACATCGATGCAAGATTTGCCTGAGCATCCTCGACTGATGTCGATTGAGGGAGATCTGCTTGATCGGCAATCATTATTGAATGCGATTGAAACGGCGAAGCCTGATGTCATTTATCATTTGGCTGGTCAAGCGTATCCCGCTAAATCATGGACTAATCCCGCATTTACAGTTGCCATTAACACTGGAGGGACAGCCAATTTGCTTGAAGCGGCCGTTTCTTTTGGAAAGCCTCATGTGGTGGTTGTGACAAGTGCTGAAATATACGGCCGTGTCACCGAAGCCGATATGCCGTTAACTGAATTGACAAAACCCCATCCGCGCCATCCTTATGGCATTAGCAAATGGGCGGCCGCTGAATTTGTGCGGCTCTATTGGGAACGATATCAATTGCCTGTTTTCGAAGCACGGCCGTTTAATCATATTGGCCCACGGCAAGCCTTAGGGTTTGTGGTGCCTGATTTCGCCAGCCAGATTGCTAAACTCAAAAAAGAAGGCAACAGAGACACCATGCGTGTCGGTAATTTGGATGCCAAACGGGACTTTAGCGATGTCAGAGATGTGGTAAACGCCTATAAAACGATTGCTGAAAAGGGGCAGCCTGGTGAGCCCTATTTAATTTGTACAGGTCAGCCGATCCCAATCCACTTTTTACTCACGAAGCTTTCCGAGATTGCGGGTATTGATGTGAAAATTGAATATGATCCAGACCGAATGCGCCCTTCAGACATTCCGATACTGTATGGGTCATCGACCAAATTAACAAAACATACCGGCTGGGCTCCGCAGATTCATCTAGAAGAATCGCTTCGAGATGTTTTCCTCGAGTGGGAAGCTAAAGGAACGCCACTTGAGTCGTAAAGGGAAAGAGCGGTTAGATAATTTGCTGGTTAATCGTGGCC
This sequence comes from Anaerolineae bacterium, assembly GCA_028284105.1. Classification (GTDB taxonomy): domain Bacteria; phylum Chloroflexota; class Anaerolineae; order Promineifilales; family Promineifilaceae; genus QQUD01. The sequence goes on along the minus strand of JANQSK010001096.1, from coordinate 3,413 downwards.
TTGTGCCAACGCGTGCCAAAGCGAAAGGTATGATTTTGGCTGGTGAGGTGATGGTTAACGGCCAGCGAGTTGATAAGGCAGGTACGGCCGTTGCGCTTGATGCCAAAATCGAACTCAAAACGCCACTGCCCTATGTGAGTCGTGGTGGGTTTAAGCTGGCTGGCGCTTTAGAGCAATTCCAAATCGATGTAACCGATCGAATTTGTGCTGATGTGGGTGCCTGTACAGGTGGATTTACCGATGTGCTGCTCCAAGCAGGTGCGTCTAAAGTGTTTGCTATTGATGTGGGATATGGCCAGTTGGATTGGAAGCTGCGTCAAGATCAACGGGTTGCCGTCCTCGAGCGTACAAATGCACGTTACCTTGAATCATTAGAGCAGCCTGTCTCTTTCGTCGGGATTGATGTTTCGTTTATCTCATTGAAACTTATTTTGCCAGCGGTTGTGCAATGGCTTGATTCGTCTAAGGAAACAGATATTGTGGCGTTGATTAAGCCGCAATTTGAAGCGGGGCGTTCTCAGGTGGGGAAAGGGGGCATTGTGCGGGATACGGCAGTTCATCGCAAAGTGCTCGAAGACATGATCCAATGGACGTCTGAAAAAAAACTAGGCGCTCAGGGGCTTGTGAACTCTTCAATAAAGGGCTCAGATGGCAATATTGAATTCTTGGTTTGGTTAAAGTATCAGCAACCCAATCAAATAGATGAAGCACTCATCAATCAGTTATTGGAGAGCCGGCATCTTCAGTGAGTGCGGCAAGAAGATTGACGCATTCGTTCCCCTATTGGGCTTACTCTTTATTAAAATGCCACCATTGTGCTGATCTAATATCTTGGCCGTGTTGGCTAATCCCAATCCATTGCCTTTGGCACGCGTTGAATAGAATGGTGTAAAGATTTTTGAAAGAATATGTGGGGGAATGCCGCTACCCGTATCTTCAATGATGATCCGAAGATAGGTACCTGGGATAAGATAACGGCCGTTGTTTAACTTAATTTGGAAATCACAACAATCTACTGTTTTAGTGCGAATGCTAATGTGTCCAGATTTGTCACCAATCGCCCGAACCGAATTCACAATTAAGTTAATTAAAACCTGCTGGATTTGAGAGCGAATAATCACGATTGATGGGAAATCATGCTCAAGCTCAATGATAAGCTGAATATTATGCTCTAGAAACATCTGGAATAGCGGTCGATTATTGAGAATAAAATCATCAATGTGAACTTGTTCAACGGCGAGATTTTGGTCATTTGCAAATTTAAGCAATTGATTGGTCAAACTCGTACCAAACTCAGCCGCTTTGACAACGCGTTCAATATGTTTCCTTGCTTCATTCTCAGGGGGGAGGTTTGCTAATGCCAATGATGTTTGTCCAACAATACTTGTCAAAATATTGTTGAAATCATGAGCAATACCACTAGCCATTAAACCGATAGTTTCTAACTGATGATTTGTTTTCTTGGGACTTTGAGGATCATTCATTTCCACTACACACATTTATTAAGTTCAAAGATAAATTACAACCTCGTTCCGCAAAAAATGTTACCATGAATTAATTCCAAGTGTCTTTAAACACCTGTAAAAGACCTGCAAATGGTCTTTAAATAATCTATAAATACGTGTAATCGTAAAAAAGTTTTTATAAAACTAGTGGGAATGTGCGCGGAGAGTCATCAATTTTTCTTGCATTTGCGAAATAAGATGAGCTGAGTTTGGGCTTTCCTTATTGGCAGTTAACTCATCTATTGCGACCTGCAAAATATTACAAGCGTCTTCAAATTCCTCTTGTTCAATGTAAAAATCTGCTAAATTATCACGAGCATTTGCGATATTATATGAATCTTCTAGCCACTGATACGTGTCTATAGCCTTGACGAGCATCTCTTGAGCAGCTTCCCATTCATTGAGTTTCGTGTAAACCATACCCAAGTTGTTATAAATGCCCGCAATTTGCGAATTATCGTTAATTTGTAAATGGAGTAACAAAGATTCATGCCATGCAGATTCAGCCGAACCATATTTTTCTTGATTATAGGCAGCCACTCCCATAATGTTTTTGAGCTGACTGTAAATCGTGATGTCCGCTTCTTTGTCCAAATCGTCGAGAAGTGATTGAGCTTGCCTTTCTACATCAAGCCAATCCCCCAACTCGCTCGATAATGCAACAATATTCAGTAATGCTTTTGTTGCATCTCTTTTCATTTTTAAATTTCTAAAATTTTGGTACGCAATTTCAGCATGCTTCAAACTGGACTTGAAATCTTGTAGTCGATAGTAGATATACGATAAGTTGAGACTGATTTTTGAGGAAATACTGATGTCATTTTGCGCATTTGCGATCTCTAAGGCTTGGTCGCAAATATTTTTCGCTTCAGCCAACTCGTTTTTATTTGCATGGACAATTGCTAACCGCCCCAACGCAATGGCTAAGTTGTTGTAATCTTCGATTTTTCTGAATAATTTGATCCCAGATTGATAATATTGCTCAGACTCTTTAAACGCCCCAAGCTTCCCCTTAACATCCCCGAGCTGCACATAGATAGTGCCCATTTGGAGGTTAGACGCATCCTTGGCGGCATCGTGAAGTTGATTTAAATAGATTTGCCACCTATTCCAGTCTCCAGAATCAATTAAGACTGGGTGGAGCAAAACAACTAATTTGTAAGCATATTCAAAGGCGTGAGGAATCCTTAGAGCAGACTCCAAGGCACGCAAAATATTCTCATATTCACTGTTAATGAAGAATGGGAGGTCATAGGCTTGTTCAAGTTGCGAAATCCATTTCTTGACATTGGCTAACTGCTGCCTAAGCAGGATTTGCTGCCATTTTTTATTTTCGCTTTGTTTCATCAGATTAATTCTCGAACATTCTTAATAAGAAAACTTCTGATAAACGATGTAATCTATAACGCCTGTCAAAAATAGAACCACTTAAATCAACTAATGATGATTGAATTAATTCTTCTAAACAAGGGGTGATTTCTTCTTCGGTTAGCCCTGAGATTTCCGTCAAATGGTCAAAAGAAAAGCCGGAGTCTCCCGCTTGGGTTAGCGCCAATAATGTTGCCTTGCTTGTGTCACCAAGGCTTTCCCAAATTTCTTGGTAAATGTAATCAAAAATGCCTTCAGTTTGATTGATGCTTTTGGGTTTTTGACCAAAACGATCCAGAACCCGAGGTAGCGAGTGAACGCGCAACTGCCCAATAATCAACTTAAGGGCTAGTGGGTTTCCACCAACGACATTAAATATCTTTTCAAGATCCTCATCTTTGGCATCGCTGAGAGCGGTAAAACCAGATAATTTGGCTTCACTGCGCATCAATTTAATAGCCGCTTTTAACTCTAACTCACTTAATGAAACTGAAAAGACCCCAGGCTCTTGGAGTAATCGTATTCTCGAGGTGAGTAAAA
>JANQSK010001082.1 GCA_028284105.1 Anaerolineae bacterium | reverse complement strand
GTTCGGAAAAGTGAACTGTCGGTTCGATTGCTGCCATCCATAAATCACAAAGGTCCCAAAGACTAGTGGAAGCAAACCGATACCACTTAGTTTCGTGAGTGAAGCAGCACCAATTACAAGTCCAAGAATGATAGAAAATACGATCAAAAATAGACGTTCGCTCTTAAATTGCCATCTCCAAATTTTCAATTTATCTGAAGGACGCTTAATGAGCCAAATCAACATATAGAGCGTCATAGCACCGAGCGGAATGATCAAATTATCGTTATTGACCGCCCCACTAATAAAGAGAAACATCGGTGTAAAGGCTAATACGGCCGTTGCGCCCAATTGCATATCTGCGCGATCGGGTATCGTTAATTTTGCGATTTGATAGGTAAAGTAAACGGTGAATGCTCCTAACAAAACCGAAAAGAGTCGCACAATTCGTACGGCAAGCAAAGCCCCTTGCCAAGGATTCAAATCAGGATCATGAACAATTAAATTGATATTGCCATCGGACGTAATCACCCCATTATCCACGTGGGGGTTCTCCCAGCGCACAGTTTCCATATCTGATGCATCAATCCAAAATGTGAGTGCGGCTGAAAGATAATAATAGAGCGGCGGTTGGCTAGCTTCTTGCTTCCAAGGACCTGCCAGCGCTGGATCAAAAACTTGAACAGGCAAGGGATTGCCATCAGCCAAATGCCGAATCATCGGATAGTGCCAAAGCTCGTCAGACGCTTCAAAGGCAGGTGTATTGAACGCGTAAATAGAGCCAAGAATAAGGTAGGCGACTAATATGATTTTGAAATATTGGTTCTTGTTTTTCTCCATGCGGGGGGAATTGTACTCGGGTTAGTGGGTTTGGAAAATGCGTTTAGGCGCTGACAAATCAACGATTTATGTGCAAACCTAGAATTATCTTGATAAAGAAATCGCTAAATGTTGGTTTGCACCAAGTAAATTTTATATTTCTGACCCGTCTATTCAAGATATTCTGTAAAATTTACGAAGCTATTGATAATGTTTTTCAACTGAGGATTTGGATATTCAACAGGGACGACCCAAATCCTCAGTCATTACTTGAATTTAGGTAATCAACTCTGCTGGTAAATGGATCACGCTATTTAGATAAGCAAATTGATAATGGTCTGCCCCAAAATTGATGCGGGATACGGCCGTATTATTGTGCGAAAACCAAACATGCTTCTCTTGATCTAGGACGTTGTCATCAGTGAATGAATTATTAAGCATGCTGAGTAAAATGGCTGAAAATCCGCCATGCGTCACAATGCCCACTCGATCATCTGTGTCACCATGGCGTTCCATAAAATTAGCCAAAAATTGGCGCACTCTGGCCACGGTTTCGGGACGTTCTTCATGAGGTCGATTCCACCAGCCGGTACCATCTAATGTATCGGGCAAGACGAGATGGGGGAATCTCTCTTCAAAGTAGGCACGATTAGGGCCGGGTAACCCAGTTCTTACATTAGTTTCATAATCAATTTCATAAATTCCGCCCCACTCATGGATCTCTTCCCACACAACTAATGGCAAGTCCATCGCTTTTGAGATTGGGGTGCCAGTTTGAATGGCGCGTGTTTGTAAACTGGTGTAAAGATGGGTGAATTGATATCCGTTGCGGTTATGAAGGTTAGATTGTGCAGTCGAAACGGCCGTTTCTTGCCCACCTAATCTTTTTGCAACCAGCTCTGCTTGTTGGAATCCTACTTCAGTTAATTCCGGATCAGGAAAACGTCCCACTTCTGATCCGGTTCTGGCCCAAATTTCATTGTTTTGGGACTGGGCGTGACGAATAATATATAACTCCATCATCATTCCTTTCTTAGATTTTTATCTAAGGTATCCTTGTTCCGATTTTGAATCAAGACCAATGACAGTTTAAGCTAATCATTTTTTAAAGATGCTTTTTGGTTATTCAATTAAGATTTGTTTGCAAAGTTTTAATCTCCTATTGACTTCGCAAAATCCAACGATAACATATGAACAGTTATTCATATATCAACATGAGGTCACAATGCCTAAATCTCTTTCTGAACAGGAAGCAGCAGAACTCGCCGAGCTATTTCGAGCCTTAGGTGACAGCAGCAGAATCCAGATCATTGCCGCTTTAAGCAATGGTGAACAAAATGTCGGCACATTAGCTGAAGCCGCCCAGATTTCTGAATCCGCAACTTCCCACCACATGCGCCATTTACGCCAAATGCGGTTAGTGCGGACTAGGAAGGAAGGCCGGTTCGTTTATTACTGTTTAGACGACGATCATATTGCGGATCTCTTTACTTGTGGACTGGAGCACGTAAGACATGGCTGAGCAACAAAATACCCAATTTCACATCGGCAATATGACCTGCGGAAATTGCGCAAAGGAAGTTGAAGCGGGTGTCATACGATTAGAGGGTGTGGATTCTGTTAATGTTACCTTCTCCACCGGAAAAATGACTTTAGAAGGGGATGTTCCTTTTGAAACGTTAAAGCAGCGGGTTGAAGCTTTAGGAAAAACAATTTCGCCATTTTCGGAAGAGGGTGAAGACGATGCAGAGGATGTCCCTCAATATAACTCTGTTTTCCTTAACTTTTTAACTTATCTTCGGCAACGTCCAACGTTTAAATTTACCACCATTGGTTTGGCCTTTATCATCATTGGCTTATTAGGTAGCGTATTCCAATTAGATAATCGAGTCATTTCAGCATCGTTTACCATTGGTATGCTCATTATGGTTCGCCCAATTTTGAGCAGTGGCATTAATGGGCTTAGTATTAGTCGGCAATTTAACATCGACCTCCTGATGAGCATTGCCGCACTTGGCGCCATTTTCATTGGTGAATATTTAGAAAGCGCCATTGTTATTTTGCTTTTCTCAATTGGTGATGCGCTTGAAGGGTTTGCGGCTCACAATGCCAGACGTAGTATCAAAGGGTTGATGAAATTAAAACCAAAAACGGCCGTTTTACTAACACCTGCTGGTGAAGAAGAGGTCTCCGTTAATGCCTTAAAAGTTGGGGATCACATTTTGGTCAAGCCGGGTGAAAACGTACCCATGGACGGCCGTATTCTTCAAGGGCAAAGCAGCATCAATCAGGCTGCCATCACTGGCGAAAGCATTCCTGTTGATAAAGTAGAAGGGGACACGGTTTTTGCAAGCAGCCTAAACGGCACAGGAGCACTTACTGTTGAAATCACGCATCTCGCTAAAGATAATACGGTAAACCGAATTATAAGACTCGTTGAAGAAGCTCAAAGTCGGCAAGCCAACGCACAGCGCGTCATTGATCGATTCGCATCTTGGTACACACCATCAGTGGTCGTTTTGGCTGTTTTGGTTGCTTCTATCCCACCACTCTTTTTTAATGCCCCATTCTTTGACACGCCAACTGAGCACGGCTGGCTATACCGCGCTCTTGCAATGCTAGTGATTGCCTGTCCATGTGCATTAATTATCAGCACGCCGGTTACAGTCATCTCTGCCATTACTGCCGCTGCTCAAAGAGGGGTTCTTATCAAGGGGGGAAGTTATCTTGAAATTCTAGGACGCATAGAAGCCTGCGCATTTGATAAAACAGGAACTCTTACACAAGGTCAGCCTGAGGTTATTCACTTTCAGGGTGTAGATTGCCAGGTGGAACCTGATTGTGGCTGCTGTGATGAGGTTCTGGCATTAGCAACGGCCGTTGAGCGACAATCTGCTCATCCTCTTGCCAAAGCGGTTGTGAACATGGCCAAAAAGCGCAATCTTGAAGTCCAATTTGAAAGCGCAACGGCCGTTGAACAGATCATGGGTTTGGGTATCAAAGGACGGTTAGGCAAGGACGAAATCCTTGTTGGTTCCCATGCCTTTTTTGATGAGAAGATTCCTCACTCCAACCATATTTGTGAGGAGATTCAAGCTGTCGAAGCCAGAGGGGAAACGGCCGTTCTGTTAGCGAAAAATGGACAAACTCGCGGATTTATTTCAATAGCTGACACACCACGCGAAAGTGCTCGTTCCGTCATTGAAGATTTAAATAAATTGGATATTTCGACGATTATGCTGACAGGGGATCATAAGCGAGTTGCTCAGAAGATTGGGCAGGAAGTTGGCGTTTCAGAAATTCGGGCTGGGTTGTTGCCAGAAGATAAGTTAACGGCCGTTACTAAACTTACCCAGAGTAAAA
>JANQSK010001078.1 GCA_028284105.1 Anaerolineae bacterium | reverse complement strand
GGCCGTTACGATTTCAGCCAATATTCGCTTTCGTTCAGCAACATAGTTGGACATTTAAATTTAGGTCAGAGAGAGCAGCATGTACAGCTCATCATAAACCGCCTCCCCAATTTTGACGGCTGCTTTTTCAGTCGCAAAAACGCGGAAACCGCGTGACTTATACAGTAAGACTGATGAATTATGCACATTGAGCGTGGTGAGCTGGATTTGTTCAATCCCCTGCATATGCTTTGCTCGTTTAATTAACTCATCTAAGAGTTTACCAGCAAGCCCTTTTCCACGATACTCAGGAAGGAGAAAGGTGCCCCAAATGTGTCCGTGTCGCTCAAGCTTAGGGCGTGCTGGTCGGAAGAATCCAATCATTCCCACGAGCCTGGAATCATCAAAGGCACCTAAAATAAAATCGTTGGGAGAGGTGAACTCATCCTCCAAAATCTCACTGATTTCGGTTAGAGATTTTGATATCCACTCATCAAGAGCAATGGCAAAGCCCCCCTCATTTTGCATGACGGCGGCTCTTCGAATATCTCTGAATGCTTCAGCATCTTTTGGCGATAGTTCACGAATCATTTTAATTTCTCATTATTCATCTGCTCTAAATTGGGCTGCTGCTGCGTGCCCAGTGAGGGCTTCAGCTTTGGCAATAATGGCGGCGGCAGGGCTCAGCTTGGCAGATGTTTGGTCATCGAGCTCGATAATACTCGTGATTCGTACAAAATCAACTGATGATAGGGGTGATGCAAATCGGGCTGTTCCACCTGTTGGCATGACATGACTCGGACCAGCCACATAATCACCTAAAACCTCAAAGGATCGTTCGCCAATAAAGAGTCCACCTGCTTTGTTGATTTTGGGTGTTAAACGGCCGTTTTCCTTGGTGGCGATGCACATATGCTCAGGTGCATAGTCGTTTGCAAGCTCAGTTGCCTCTTCGATAGTTTTAGTGAGCACGATACCACTCTGGTTGGCTAGAGAAACAGCAATAATTTCGGTTCTACTTAGCTGTTCCATTTGCTTGCCAATCTCGACTTGAACCGCTTCAGCTAGCTTCTCTGACGGGGTAAACAAAAGCGCTGAAGCTAAGACGTCATGCTCAGCTTGGGCGAGTAAATCAGCAGCGACCCAAGCAGGATCCGCTGTTTCATCCGCAATTACGGCCGTTTCTGTAGGGCCATAGAAGCCATCAATTCCGACAATGCCAAACACCTGGCGTTTGGCGAGGGTGACAAACAAATTCCCTGGACCAACGATTTTATCAACTGCTGGTACTGATTCTGTGCCAAACGCCAGAGCCCCGATCGCCTGTGCGCCGCCGAGCATAAAAATTTGGTTGACACCGGCAATGGCTGCGGTTGCTTTAATCACATCAGGAATGGAGCCTATTGTTTGCTGTGGAGGTGTCACCACAACAATGTCCTTCACACCTGCAACTTGGGCAGGAATGACAGACATTAAGAGTGAAGATGGCAGCGGGGCTGTCCCTCCAGGTACATAAACGCCAACCCGTTCAATTGGCGTGATTTTTTGTCCGAGCCGACCTCCAAGGCTATCCGTTTCCCAAGAGTTGAGTGGCTGATGCTCGTGAAAGGCTCGGATTCGATTAGCGGCAAGCTGGAGAGCTTCTTTAAGGTCAGCCGGAATTTTATCGATAGCAGCGACTAACTCTTCTTCGGGAATATGGAGTTGTTCTAAATCCACACCGTCCAATGTGCTGGTCCATTGTTTGAGGGCTGCATCTCCACCCGTTTTTATGTCCGATAAGATGGTAGTAACGGCCGTTTGTGGTGTGCTACCTTGCCCAAACATGGCATCGAGACTTTGTTGAAGCCGGGTTGGGACTGTAGGTTCTAAGGCCATATCACGTCGCAAAATCGACTTTTTTGCTTCTTCCGGTGAATATATTTTTATACTCATAATGGCTATCCTAAAGCCTCCAATAATGTTTTGTATCGTGTTGGAACTTCCTCGAAAATATAGGTGCAGGGTGACACAATGACCCCACTACCGCCGATGCTTCTTAATTCAGCGATCGCATCAACTAGACTGCTTTTATTTACCACAATATTGATGGCGAACCACGTTTCATCATTTGGAATTTGAGAGGAGGCAACGACTTGTGAAATGGTTGGCCCCTGCAAACCACCAATATGTGGTTTGCCATACATGGCGTCGGCAATGGCTTGAGGGGAATCGCCACGAATGTTTGCGGTGATGATATATGAATTTGCTGCGCGCAGATGTGCTTCCATATATTCAAGGAGTGTGCGTGCCAGCTCAAGTGCGCCAGGTCGGTTTTGTAATGCGTTTTTATTGGCAATAAGGCACGCTTGGGAGTAGAGAATCTCGCCATCATTTAACGGCCGTAATTGATTGTCTCGCAAAGTGATGCCCGTTGAAACTAGGTCAGCAATCATGTCAGCATATCCCAAAACAGGGGCAATCTCGAGCGTTCCTTCAACGGTGGTTAATTTATAGGGTGCAATTTGATGCTCATCTAAAAACGCTTTGGTGAGATTGGGAAATTTGGTGGCAATACGTAACGGCCGTGTTGAGGATAATGTGTTGGCCCATGACGCCAATTCGGCCATTGTTTGTGCAGGTGCCGCATTGGGAACCGCTAAATTTAAGGAACAATCCCCGAAACCGAGCGCTTCATGTAAGATTAAAATTTTTGAACCAATCTCTCCGAAGGCTAACTCTTTCACCATGTCGAGTCCAGAAATTCCAAAATCTAAGCTCCCTTGACGCACCCCTTGCACAATGTCACCTGGTCTTTGGAAGATGACTTTGACATTTTTTAAGGTCGGAATAGTGGCTTCATACTGTCTTGGGTTGCGGCGCTGAATTTTAATACCGCAGTTGGCTAAAAATTCGGCCGTGCTTTTTTGTAAAACACCTTTGCTCGGAATCGCGAGGCGAATTTCTCTATCTTCAATTGTTTGTGTCATTCATTGCTCCAATGTCTAATTTTCACAAAAAAACCCTCCCCGAATACCGAGGAGGGTTTGCTGTTTGCTTTTAATTTCCAACTCAAAATGGCATCAGGGTCGCTGTTTGTTTTTTAAATGATGATGGTGGAAATGAGGTGGAATATTTGGGTTCATATTAAAAAGTTTAGCATGATGTTTAGCTTGTGGAAAGGGCAGACGCAGGTTGTGTCGTAATGCTTTCAACCTGTTCGTTAATCCAGTCAATAACGAAGTCAATAAATTCATCTTTCATAAGGTCATGTTGAAGCTCATGATATGCGCTTGGCCATAACTTGAGGGTGACCTTTTCCGGTGGTGCTTGCGTGGAAAATTGATGGCTACTTTGGAAACTTGTTACCTTATCTGATGTACCATGCGTTAAAAGGAGAGGGAGTGGAAATTGTGCGGCATGATTGAGGACAAAACGGCCGTTTTCAACTGCTTCCACAAACAGCCCCGCCGTCATGATAGAGTGCATAAGGTCATCTGCTTTATTGTCAATGTCAACCTGCGGATCACGGCTGAGAATTCCATCAGTATATCCCATATCTTGTGCAAATTGGGGTCGAACCCGCTGCATCATTTTCATCGTGCTCACTAACGCTGATGGCGGTTCTTCTGCTAGCGTAAGCCAAGGGCTCGTAGAAATGACACCTTCGATTGCTGGTTTATGTTTGATGGCATATCCCATCACGATGCCACCCCCTGTGCTATGTCCATACAAAAAGCAGGGAATCGCAGGGAATTTTTCTTCAACAATATCTAGAATCCGCGAGATATCAGGAAAAATTTCATCATCATAGGAGGTTGTGAAGCCTCGAATACCTGTTGTTTTGCCATGCCCTCGTAGGTCAATGGCAGCAACAGCAATTCCTGCCTTGGTCATCGCTTCTCCAACATGGAGATAGCGTTGACTGTGCTCCCCAAACCCGTGGATTAACAATACAATAGCCTTAGGGTCAATTTCAGGCTCCCAAAGTTGAGTATATAGCTTAATATTTTTGGCAACTGCTAAGAAAAAATGGGATGATTTCATGTTAGAATCTTATCTTTGGATGGTGTGTTCTGCAAGTGGATATTAATGATGAACAATCACTCGATTTATTTTTTGAACAGCTATTAGAAGCTGGTTTGTTTCGTACCCCAAACGGGCTGAATGCTCGGATTCTCTATCAAGCCTTCAAAGAACAGACAAGTGTTTACTCTGTCCATCATTTTATGTTTGGCATGTGGGGTGTCATCTACTTATTTGATTCAGCGTTTTGGGGCATTTATTCAATCGAAGAATCCTATACAAAGCTATTTAATGAACTGATTCAAATTACAAGAGGGTCTATTCAACCCACAGCCGTTTCTTTTAAGCAGCTTCCATTGAATGAAGAACAAAGCTCTGTTGATTTTTCTTTTGGATTTAAAGATCAAATGCATCAATATCAGCTAACCCAAATGGGGGATATTGTCGATTTGAAATTGGTTCAATATTTAAATCTATCTATGGCTGCTGGTGGCATAAACGGCCGTTATTATTGGATCGAAACCCATGATCAAATGATTGCAACCGCATTCCTGACGGATGAGCAGTATGGAATCATAAAACCACGATATAATGAGTTCATCTCACCTTTTGAGGATCAATTATGAATCCATTTACTCGGTTTTTAAAGCAGTGGAGCCCCAATCAATCACTCGAAGAATTTGTCTCTCATTGGGACGTGATTGAAATGGTGACTATTCAAGTCTATCGAGAGAAGATGAGCCAAGAAGAGGCACAATCCCATTTTGAAACCTCCTGGCCTTGGATGCGGAAAAACTATAAGAAGTGGGCAGATGAATTACGGCCGTTTTGGGAAAAAACCAAAGCAGCTGGAGAAACGACGAAATTGGATCCTTTTCAAATGCTCATCGATTTTCAGACCCCTGCTGACATCATCGGTGATTGGACGGCGATGCAGCATCTGCCAGCAGCACGTGAAGCGTTGAATCAATATATCCTTCACATTGGGAAATAACATATGGACGTCACAACATTAGGGAAAACAGGTCTGCGGAGTTCTGCAATTGGTTTTGGTTGTGCCCCTTTGGGTGATGAATATGGCTCAATTACGGATAACGAGGCTGTTGCTCTTGTTCATCAAGCGATCGATTTGGGTATCACGCTTTTTGATACTTCACCTTATTACGGCCGTACCCTTTCAGAATCACGGCTTGGAAAAGCCCTGAAAGGCAAAAGAGACCAAGTAATAGTAGCCACAAAAGGGGGGCGATTTGATGCACCTCTGGATACGGGGTTTGATTTTTCATTCAAAAGCATCATGCGCATGTGCGAAGAAAGTCTTCGGCGTCTTCAAACAGATTACCTTGATATTTATCAGCTTCATGATATTGAATTTGGGCGTCCTGAGGTTGTTGAAGAAGGAGTTAAAGCCTTATTTGAGCTTAAAAAGCAGGGGAAGGTTCGTTTCATTGGCGTCACTGGATTCCCTGTTCAACTTCTTAAAACTATGGCAGAAAAGCACGATTTTGATGTTACGCTTTCCTATTGTCATGGCAATTTGTTAAACGATCGTATTCATGAAGTGCTCGTCCCAGTTGTTAAGAAAAAAGAAATGGGTCTCCTTAATGCGTCAATCACGCATATGGGGTTGCTTACTCCTCAAGGGGGTCAGAACTGGCATCCTGCCTCAGAAGAGATTAAACAAACAGCAAAGGCAGCTGCCGATTTTTGTCAATCAAAGGGTGAATCGATTGCAGAATTAGCGATTCAATTTGCATTTTCTCAACCCAATATTGATGTGACGGTTCTTGGCCCAAGAACCAAGCAAGAATTAGAGAGAAGTATTCAGTTGTTTCATACGGAGATGGATGTGGACTTATTAACGGCCGTTCAGTCCATCTTGAAGCCGGCACATAACCAAAGCTGGCCAAGCGGTCATTCACTCTTTTGGGAGTGAAAAAGCAATCATCTTTAATAAAGTCTACAATACATAAGTACTATTTAAATTTCATCGTTCGAACCTGTTTTTTGCTATCATAAATTTACTAGTCATTTGAAGAAACTTTTCGTTGCAAAAAAGGCTAAACAATGAAGTTAGTAGAACAGTTTCATCTTGAACCTTCCCTTATCGAAGAAATAGAAGTTTTTTCTCCGCCTTCCAAATACTTCCAGGACAATATCTCTGATTTGTCGCCGGAAGAAACCCAAACCTTAGTTAATCTTCTTAATAAATATTTCCTGAAAACAAAGCTACGTGAAGAGAGCCTTGAATATATGCAGCAGCAGTATGAAATGGCTCAGCGGAAATATGTTGATTTGTTCTATTTTTCACCTACGGGTTATTTTATTTTGGATAGGGATGGGCAAATTCTTGAATCTAACTTGACCGCAACCAATTTGCTAGGTTATCCCAATTCTGCCATTGTGGGGAAGCGAATTAACAATTTTTTGCCTCCAACTGATGGACAGATTCTAAAAAACCATTTGAAATTGCTTTTTAATGGGGAGCGAAAAACGATTTGTGAAGTTAGCCTCATTCATAAAAATTTAAATCAGCGGGATGTGCAACTAGAATGTATCTTATGGCCAGACGAAATGGGCGAATTGAGCCGAATTAGAACGGCCGTTATTGACATTTCAGAGCGCAAATCACTCGAAAGTCAGGTGGCCAGTCAAGCCAAAATGGAAGCGATTGATTCACTAGTAGGGTCCATTGCCCACGATTTCAACAATATCCTCCATTCAATCATTTCAAATACGGAATATTTGGTTCATGGTGAAGAGCTTTCTGAAGATGTTGATAATCATTTAAAGAGAATTCTTGATCTTTCCTCAAGAGCGGCAGAGTCAATTACCCAACTGCTAGAAATTGGAAGTCAAGCTGCTACTCAAAAGATTTACATTGAAGGGCAAAACTTTATTGAGAAAATTAAACCTACACTTGAGGCATTTATTCCTGATTTGGTAGATGTTGAATGGCGTTTGCAAGACGAAAGTTTGTCCTTAAATCTCGATATAGAGCAAATTCAAATCATCCTCATTAATGTGATCATGAATTCTGTGAATGCAATGCCCAAAGAAGGCGCATTAACGATCGATTTATATCGTGAACGGCCGTCTAGCATCAATAAAAAGAAATTCCCTGCTTCTCCAACAGGTGATTGGCTTGTTGTTAGAGTCACAGATAATGGAATTGGCATGTCACCCGAAAAGTTGAGCAAGCTGTTCGACCCAAATTTTGACATTGATAAATCGGGTAAGCGTCGCCGTCTCAATCTGCTAAGAGCTCGTGGCATCATGAACCAACATGATGGTCATATAGAAGTAGACAGTACATTGAATGTGGGGACAAGTGTCAGATTATATTTCCCAGCACATGAGCTAGTTCAGCCTAATTACCTTCCCCCTTCACAAGGGGAGAAACACAATCGATTTGATGGTCGTGGGATGACCTTGCTTCTTGTGGAAGATGAAATCTCAGTCGGGGAATCTTTCCGAGAAATTTTGGAGTTTTTGGGGTTTAAAGTCATCATGGCAAATAATGGTAAAAATGGTTTGGATCTCTTCAATGAATTTAGTTGTGAGATTGATTTAATCATCACCGATTTGCTGATGCCTGAAATGGATGGCGAAACATTTCTAAAAACCATTCGTGAAATGAACTCAGAGGTTAAGATTATTGTTGCAAGCGGTAACCCCATCTCTAAAAAGATCAATGATCTTTATCAATGGGGGATATCAGGGTTTGTCCAAAAGCCATTTACCATTCAAACGATTTCTACCGTTTTTAATGATGCGTTTTGTAAATTCCAAGAAGTATCTTGAAATAAATCAGTCCGTGAATGTGAAATTGACTAGTTGAGAATCAACATCCAGCAATTTTGCTTGATATTTTTTTGTTCTCACTTAGATCCAATATAACTTGCTCAAATTCCTTCCTAATACAATAAGCTAAACAAGAAATAACGTGACATGCTGCCATGCTTTGTTTGCGGTAAAATTTATCGTTAAATGATGGTTTGAGGAGTTTAGGCATGCAGTATGGTTTGTTTAATGAGCCACAACAGACTTGGGATTCATTAGATTCACTTGTCGATCATATGATGAAGCTTGAGGATGATCCTCTCTTCCCCGCTGGCACCAATATGGTGATTTACAGAGGGAACCCGAAAGCAAAATTAATGATTGTTGGCGAAGCACCAGGTACTGAAGAGGATAGAATGGGGAAGCCATTTGTAGGGCGATCAGGTCAGTTGCTTGATAAGATTCTGCGTGCTGCAAATTTTGACCCTGAGAATGATGTGTTTATTACGAATGCCGTTTTTCGATTGCCTCCGGGTGATAATGGCAAGCCATTACGCAAACCAACCTCTGATGAGATCGTTTATTACAAGCCTTACCTTCTAGAAATTATTCGTCTGATTGACCCCGTCATCATGCTTTTAACAGGTAATGTGGCCACTGAATCTTTATTAGGCAAAGTGGGCATCACGCGGTTAAGAGGTCAATGGTTTAAATGGCAAGATAAATGGGCCATGCCTGTTTTTCACCCTGCCTATCTCCTTCGAAATCCCGTGCGAACCCCTGATGGACCAAAGGCATTGACTTGGCGTGATATTCAAGAAGTGCGCAAAAAATTTGATGAAATAATGGCCAATGAGTAGACAACATTCTGACAAAGCTGCTTTGAGAGGGGAGCCAGGCTATGTGTGGCGTTCGGGGCAAGAGCGGCGATTTAAAATGATTCAGGAGTGGGTCGATTTAAATAATGCAACTATTTTAGATAATGGTTGTGGTTTAGGGACTTATCTTGAAGCATTTGGTCGTTTTGAAAATGTTCGGTTTGGACTTGAACTGGAACATGAGCGAGGCATAAAAGCGCTCCAAACTGCCAATGGTATCGTTTCAGCAAAGGGGGAGCAACTTCCGTTTGCTGACAATTGCTTTGATTTTGTTTTTAGCAATGAAGTGATTGAACATGTTGAAGATGATGCCCAAGCGTTGGCTGAAATGGTTCGGGTCACCAAGAAAAACGGCCGTATTCTGATTTTTTGCCCCAATCGATGGCATTGGATGGAGCAACATGGCATTTATTGGCGGGGTGAATACCATTTTGGTAATAAGTTTTTTGTGAACTATTTGCCAACCCCTCTTCGTGACAAATTGGCCCCTCATGTCAAAGCGTATACCCTGCGGCAGCTCCGTGCATTTTATAAACACCTTCCCATTCGAGAGCTTCATCATTCTGTGATTTTTGGTGGATACGACAATATTTACGGCCGTTCACCTCAACTTGGTTCAATTCTCCGCAAAACGTTGTATTCCATGGAAAAGACCCCCTTAGCGGTCCTTGGTATCTCCCATTTCCTCGTGTTAGAAAAAAAATAAGCCTCCCATCAATAATATTGCTGACCCTTATCGAAAAATCCTTTTTGAAGGTGCTTCTCTGAAAGGTATAGTTGGCAAAATAATTTAAAGGTTTTCAATTTCAAAAGAGAAGATTGATATGAAACGACAAACCGTTGTGATTGCGATTATGGCTGCGGCGTTAGCCGTCATGTTTGGGTCAGGTGTTCGGGCGAGCTTTGGCCTATTTTTACAACCTATTTCGGAAACGCTCAACATTGGTCGCGAAACATTTAGTTTGGCGATTGCTATCAGTAACTTAGTTTATGGCTTACCCTTAGTTGGTATTTTCGCAGATCGTTTTGGCTCGCGGTGGGTTATGGTGTCCGGAGGTATTTTGTATGGTGTCGGTCTATTTGTCATGTCACGTGTGATGACAGGAATGGGATTGCACCTATCGGTTGGCTTGATGGTCGGTTTTGCTTTGAGTGCCACATCCTACGTGGTGGTATTGGGGGCTGTAGGTCAGCTTGTACCTCAAGCACGGCGTAGTAGCGTATTTGGCATCATTACGTCAGTTGGTTCCTCTGGTATGTTTGTTTTTCCGCCTCTTGCCCAACTCCTAATTGACCAATTTGGTTGGCAAAATGCATTAGTCATTTTGGGCGTCATCATTTTAGTTGTAGTTGCGTTTGCTTTCGGGATGCCACGTCAAAATGAAAATAACGAAAATCGAGAATCTTATGAAGCAGAACTAGAGGAGTCGTATGGGAA
>JANQSK010001074.1 GCA_028284105.1 Anaerolineae bacterium | reverse complement strand
CCCGCGGCGCTGCCCAAGAAACGTATCGCGAGCAGGTTCGCCGAAACATTGACCCAGCGCTGCTTGAACAGCTTGGCCCAAGCCAGTACCGTTTACGTGTCTTCCCCCTGCTACCAGTGAGGCAAAATTGGGGCAATCGTGAACTTTACCCAACAATTGAAGATGCCCCCCCCATGCACGTATGGCTCACATATGAAGTTATGGCTGAAGGTAACAGTTGGCCAATGCCCCATCTTTCAAAAGGATTTAATGTTTATCGGGATCGATCAACTGTCCGTCTGCTAAATGGCACATCCTTTGAAATGGAACAAGATGAATGGTTACCAGAATCAGTTGAGGCAGAAACGGCCGTTACGCCAATCAGTCATCGCTATGATTTTGACAACGGCACAACCCTCATCGCCTCCCCCATCGATTCAGAATCACGCTTCACATTCGCTGATGAGCTTAATGTCGCCATTGTTTTAGATCGCTCACGTAGTATGCTGTCTTTTAACGATACCGTTCAAGACATTTTTGACATTCTAGAAACATGGCGTGTGAATGGTGATGTCATTCTAACCGCCTCAGATGTTAGAAGTGAATCTGCTTCTCTTGTTCCTTTGAACAACTTTGATTCCGATAGCATTGTTTACTTTGGGGGTCAAAATGCCCAAGATTTGCTGATTCAATTTGATGAGGTAGCTGGTGCAAATCAATATGATGCTGTTTTTGTCATCACCGACGGCACCGGATATCGAGCTGGGGAAACGGATGTCACTGTTCCAGCACCCGATACACCCATTTGGATGGTGCATGTCGATGACCGTTTTCCGTTAGGCTACGATGACAACACGCTGGATGTTCTTCTTGCAAGCGGTGGCGGTACAGTAGGATCAATCAAAGAAGCCATTTTCCGTTTTCGTAGAAGCCAACTCAATCAAAAGGAAGGGTATTGGACTGATGAGATAGATGGGTATATTTGGACAACTGCACCAACAGACTCATTGGACATTCAACTTGAACACGATCCTACTTTTAGTGCGATCGCGGCAAGAAGGCTCATTCAAACAGAACAGATTGCCAATCGCGGTACCATCACCGAGCTCGAAACGCTTGACGCTCTGCATCACATTGCCGTTCGAGAAGGAATTGTGACGCCATACTCTTCGATGATTGTGCTTGTGAACTCTGCACAACAGCGTATGTTGGATGAACTCTCCCAAGCAGAAGATCGTTTTGATCGTGAGTTTGAAGAAATTGGTGAAACGCAGCAACCGCCAGTCGTAACTGGCGTTCCGGAACCTGAAGAATGGTTGCTTATCTTCTTAGGTATTGGCATGCTCATTTATTTCATCCGTAAAAATAAGACTGTTCAAGCAGGCAGAATGGCGATCTAGTTTACATAAAAAGTGATACCATTACCGATACAACTCTCTTTTTGGGTTGAAAACGGCCGTTTTCCCCCTTACACTGTCAATGAGTTGCAATTATTTCTCCGTGGCGGTCACCGAGCATTGGTGGCTGCCACAAACAGGACTTATTGATTTATGGAACAGTTATTTAATCAACCCTTTGGAAAATGGCTTAGGCAGCGACGCAAAACAATGCACCTCACACAACAGCAACTTGCTGAACGCGCTGGCTGTGCCACCATATCTATACGCCGCATTGAAGCAGGCACCTTACGGGCTTCGACCCAACTGGCTGAACAATTAGCCAATGTGCTAGGTATTCCTCAAGAAGAGCAAGCCGTCTTCATACAACACGCCCGCGCCAACGAGGATGAGATTCAACCACTAGAAGAATCATCACCAACGCCGCCTACGAATGGCGATGATGAAGGTCAAAAAATGTGGCGACAAACAGAGTATCTTGTTGCGCTTCTACCTTTATTCTTGGCACTCATTGTACTTATTATCAATCCACGCTACTTGGGCGCACTGGCTGTTATGGAACCTCCATTTGTAATCGTCAATGTGTTACCCTGTGGTTGGATTATGTTTTTCTTAGTCTTTTCATTGATGATTTCTTCAAAATATACCTTGCAACACGGCCGTTCTCAAAACAAAGGCCGACTTTATCGCACCGGCATCAATGGTGTTGTTTTGCTATTTATGACATTTCCAGCACTGTTGATCATCTTGCTAGCACCTGCATTATTCCAGGTGATGAGAGCCGGTGGCTTCCCCTCATAATTTGATATTCCGTGAGATAGAGCATGTTCCGTCTCACGGAAATTTTTTATTGAATCCCTCCAACGACCGTGCTCCTTGGTTTTTCATCCTTTGGGCGAGCGCCATTATCACATCCCCCTTCACCGCTAGGGCGTAAATAGGGTTTTGCAATATCGGCCGTGCCCTTCCACCCATAAGGATCTTCACCTGCAATCATCACAATATCTCGATAATCCGAAATGGCCATCCATTCCCCATCTTTTGGTAAATGCCAAGGTAATAAAGATTGGGCACTCATGTAATGATTGACTAACACACGCCGATAGCCGCTGGTTGCAAAATTGGGTAATGAACGGTGAAGTAAATATCCATTAAAAAAAACGATCGCCCCTGCTTTAACTTCAACAGGTATTGCGTCTTCGTCCTTATATGGAAATCCCCAACTTTCAATCGTACAGTCAAAACGGGGATCATTCTGAACCTGTTGGGGCCAAATAATCCCATGCTTGTGTGAACCGGGGATTACCCAAAGCCCTCCGTTGGTTGTGTCCGCATCATCTAATGCGATCCAGCCCCCCATCAAGGTTCTGTCTCGTGTAGGAATAAACTCCTCATCTTGATGCCATGCCTGTCCTGGTTTCCCTGCGGATTTGATGAACAGCATTGACTGCATACATTTCACATTGGGACCAATCACTTGTGTAGAAACATCTACAATGGTCTGATGTGCTAAATATTTCTCCATAATGCCTGATATCTTGTGTGGGAAATGGATACAAAGATAGCGTGTCAGCACATCCTCATCAGATGCGTCTGTTGGTGGCGCATCATAATTTTCAATATGTGTACCACGCTCACCACGACAAACGGCCGTTGTTTCGTTGCGAAGTTCCGCAATTTCGTCTTCACTTAACGCATTTTCAACAATTAAGTACCCTTGCTCCTGATAAAAATCGACATCATCTTGTGTAATTTGAGGATATACATGTTCAACCATCACCATCACCTTCTCTAATATCTCTAGTTCATCTTATAGATTATCTGATCTAAGTTTCTCTCAAAAATTACCCCATACCTCTTCGATACTCCGCCGGTGTTTGTCGCATCATTTTACAAAAGACGCGGTAAAACTGAGCATAGCTCCCAAATCCTGCCTCCAATGCCGCATCCAACATGGTGACTGTATGTCCATCTCCATAAAGTGCCAAAAATCGCTCCAATCGGCAACGGTTCCGAAAGGTTGAAAGATTTATACCCGTTTGATTTTTAAACAAACGGCTTACAGCTTCTGGTGTTAATCCTACCGAGCGAGCCAACTGTGACAAATCATCTTGTTCAGATCCATGCAAAAGCATATGTGCAATCTGTTGGACTGCAGGATGAATCTTTTTGACTAAAGGTAAAATGCTCCCCTTTTGAAACATGTGCCAGCTTAAATGCAAGAGATACGCTAATGATGCATTATATAGATCCGTTTGAGAAACGGCCGTATTGCACATCTGACATAGCTGTTGAAGCTGTTGAAATTCATGAGGGTCAATGTGACGTACAAACACACCGGAAGGTTTCTGAGATAACAGCATTTTAGAGGAAGGGGTTCGACAGCTTGACTGTAAAAAGGATGGCTTTATGACAAAAATCCAGAGCGCAAAATCATCTGACATATCCAGCATCAAATGTTCCTGCTTAGGAAAAAGCCACGTGATACTATTTGGTTCCAAATCTATGCGTTGATTTTCTAGCAAATAACTCCCATGCCCTCGCACAACCAAATTACATTCCAATTCATCATGAGAATGAAAATAGTCAAGGCTTGGTGCGTCAGTAAACCACAATTTGCCAATCAAATCGTTAGAAATCGGTATTTTCTCTTTCATAGCTTCATTTATATCAAAAAATGATAACTCATTTATCAAAATTGAGAAGATTTTGGTTGTTTTCATTCGTATGATGATAAGAAATAAAAGTTCATCACCTTGGAGGAAAAAATGCAACCCACCGCTAGAGAAAAATATTTATTTGATTTAAATGGCTACCTTGTGTTACGAAATGCATTAACACCTGAACAGGTAGCAGCGTGTAACGCTGGCATTGACGCCATGTTACCTATTAAAGAGGAAGAGTGGGTTGGCTATGTGCATGGCCACTCTTTTAAAGACAATGATGGTGTCAATCTACAGCAGATTTATGAAGGAGGTCCCGCATTTGAAGTGATTATTGACCACCCCAGCTGGATTGAAAAAGTGAAATGTTTTGTTGGTGGCGAGGGAACGTTTGATTGGAATCATGGCCCTTTGTTTATTGATGAAAATTTTGCTAATTTGCGGGGTCCAGGACAAGCCATTGGCTTACACTCTGGTGGGGAAATAGGTCTCAAAAGAACCCAATATCGATACCATAACGGCCGTTTTCAATGTGGCCAAATCAACATCCTCATGGCTTTAACCGATGTTGGTCCTGGGGATGGGGCAACCATGGTCATTCCAGGTAGCCATAAAGCCAACTTCCCTCACCCTGATTTTGAAAAATACCAAATGCGTGGAGAGGATGCAGCTGTAGATAATGTCGAAGGTGCTGTTGAAGTTCATCTCAATGCGGGAGATGCGATTCTTTTCGTAGATTGTATCTCTCATGGTTCTGCGCGGCGGGTCAACGAAGGTCAAAGGCGTATTATGGTTTATCGATACGGACCATCTTGGGGCAATTTCAGACATGGCTATCAACCATCAGAAGAGCTACTCGCTCGCCTCACTCCAGAACAGCGGCAAATCGTCCAACCCCAAAATCGCATCCCGCGTGAACCATCTAAAATAAGAGCCAATCCAAATATTTAGGGATCAGTGAGCGTCACTTTGCGTACATCCTCTCCAGTGATACAAAGAGTGACGCTTTAACATAGCATTCCTTGTTCAGATACTTAAACTGAATAAACTTGCACAGCAATTATCATAAATTGGAGAACCCTCATGAGTAGCCGTCCCGAAGCTAGTGAATACGCCACCTATGCCAAACCATACATTGATCTTGTCCCCACAAGTGAAGACATTTTCACCCATCTTACAAATCACTTAGAAACCTACAAATCAGCTATGAGCCGCTATTCAGATAATGCGCTTACAACGCCACACGAAACGGGGGAATGGACCATTCAAGAAGTATTAATGCACGTCATAGATGTGGAACGCATTTTTGCCTATCGTATGTTGCGCTT
>JANQSK010001073.1 GCA_028284105.1 Anaerolineae bacterium | reverse complement strand
TGGCCATCGCACCACCGTAAATAGCCACATCCCCAATAGTGAGCCCACCGCCAGCAACGCGCAAAGCAACTCTCAGCAATGTAGCGTAAAAAGCGATGGTGGATACAGTTGCAAACAGGGAACTCCCACGGAAAATACGGCCGTAAATCTGCTTATTTTGGTCTCGGAAATCAACCATGATTTCTTTGAATTGTTTGATTAAGTGGGGCGCAATACCTAGCAATTTGACTTCGGGGATATTTTGATTATTGAGGAGCTTATCAACAAAATAATAGGTCCAGCGGTGATTGGTTGTACGATGGAAGCCCATCTTGTAGCGAGATTTTGACAGTGACCATTGGAAAAAGAGATAAGGGATTGCAATAATCACCAAGACCGCCCCAACCCATGGCTCAATCACCATCAATACGGCCGTTAATGTCACCATCTGCAAGATGTTGGTCACAGCACGCAAAGCGTTATTCACAAAAGACGCAAAACGGGCGGCAGCCCCTTGGCGCGCCCGTTCTAGCACATCTTGGAAAGAAGGATCTTCAAATTGAGCCACATCAAGCTTGGCCGCATGTTCTAAAATATCGGTCGTGATGGTGATATTGAGTTCATCAAGTAAGCGTTGGTTATAAAAATCGATCGCAAAGTTACCGACCGTTTCAAGCAAAGTGAATCCCAGCCCAACAAGCAACCAAATAATCATCTCTTGGGGAGAGGTAGATGGATTTGCAATGATGGCAGCGACAGCATTTACCAAACCACGTACAGCAAAGGCAAGGCCCGCAGGCACAAGGCTTATCAAAACGGTGATGGTTGTGATGATCGATAACAGACGTCGATTAGTACGCCACGTCACGCCCCACGCCCATCGTGCGGTTGGCAATAATATGCGCAGATCTGTTTTTGGGATATGGTTCATATTATTTGAAATATGTGATTAACAAAAAGTTTTTAAAAAGATACTCTATAAATTTTGTCAATCACCAAGCAAATTTCACATTTCTACAAGGTTTAATTTCAAATTATTTTGTGAAATTTGCATAATTTATCGCCGTTTGTAGAAACGTCTTCCACGCCACAAACGCATTCGGTGCTTGAATTGTATGCCAGCTAGCATAAGTTAATGCTTTCAATGCTTGTCCGAAATGACGGCGAAGCGTGTATTGGCCAAACAAGGTTAGTTCCCATGCAACAAGAACCGTTTTATTGACCCCTAGCTTCTCCCAAAGCTGCTGAACTTGGTTAAGTTTAGGAATCTCATTCTCAAAGACGATGCACAAACGTCCGAATGCTGCTATTTCCTCTGGCGTAGCGTTTAACACGCTGTTATCCATTGGTTCAGTTTTGAAAACAGGATTCCAAACATCTCGCCAAAATTGGTACTTCTTCTCAGAAGAAACGGCCGTTCTTTGTTCTTCTAAAACGGCCGTTTTCCAAAACCACCATTTAGAATGTGGACTTTCAACTTTTTGCCCAACCTCATGATGTTGAAAAAATGTAGGAAGAAATCGCTCAATCGTTTCCCATTCATCTTGTTCAAGAGTGACTGCTTTTTCCAGTTGTGGTTTAAGCGCGTCAAGGTCAGATAAAGGCCGTTGCTCATCTAATAAATGTTGCCCTAAATAGCTCATCCAATCGAATGCCATATCAAATGGCTCATACGGTGAATTGGCTTTGGCTTCCATCATCGGCTCAACAACAGATTCTGGAAAACCCGTACTAAAAATATGCCAAATCACCCAACGTAGCGAAAAGTAGCGTGCTCGTTCTTTTTTTTGCCTTAATGCCTCGGGCATATTGGGGTGGGCAAACGCCTTGTCTTGTACGCGAAGTATATATTTGTATTGAGCAGGTGCATTACGACGAATGGTGCTTTGGGCATATTGTCGATAACACATGGTGGGCCGCTCCATCCATTCGGCCGTGCATCCTGCCAGCGCGAGTCTCAGCATCAAATCAGTATCTTGTGATTGTCGCAGTTCGGGATCAAAACCACCCACATGTCGCAACCAATGTTTACGATACATCATCGCACCCATTTTTATTGGCTTTTTCCATAACCACGCTTCCAGATCTAAGACGGGGGCTTTTTCCCAAGGTCGCATTTCCCCTTTAGGGTTACCCTTTTCATCGATCAGCATCCAGCCGCTGTGCACCATACCCACAAGCGGGTTTTCGTTTAAAAACGCCACTTGATCATCCAGTTTGTTCGGCAGAAGGAGATCATCTGCATCCAAAAAGACGATGTATTCCCCTTGAGCAAGCGCTAACCCCGTATTGCGGGCTACAGCGGAGCCACTATTTTCTTGGTAAACATAGTGAATCTTTTCTTGAAAAGGCAATAGGACTGATTGCGTATCGTCGGTTGAGCCATCATCAACGACAATCAGTTCATAGGCTGTGAAATTTTGTTGGAAGACGGAGTTAAGGGATTGGGTTAGGAAACGGCCGTTGTTGTAAGTAGGAATGATCACAGAAACCAAGATGGGTTGGCTGTGGTGCATAGGTAAAAGATGTTCCCGTCGGCTGTCCGAGGAAAGATGATCTATTTCATTTTGCAACAACGTTTTGATCCTTCAACGTTATTTACCAGAAGAATAATGTGAAAACGAACAGTCAGTCATTTCTATTTCAAAATGCTTTTTAGTTTTCACGGGGTAAATTTCATATTTCTTGATTACTGTATTTCAAGATATTTTCTGAAATTTACACGCTTCTTTGCTGAAACCAGTAAATAACATAGCGTAAAAATGAAAATTCCAGCAAAACACAAAACTTTTTTCACTTTTACAGTTACCCTTACGTTTTGAAGTATAAATACACAGCTTAACAATTATCTTACTTCCAGTATGGATATTATAAGATTTCCAGTCCAGAAGATGAAAATACGCCTGTTATTGCTACTCACCGTACTTAGCTTGCCTATATTGGCGCTCTTTGCTTTCCTTCAACTAGCCACGCCTCAATCCGTAGTTGCAAGCAATAGTTCTATTGACGCTTCTCAATTTTCCGCCAATCTGACGCCTGCATTAAAAGCCCAAATCACCTCAATACAGAATGATGAATCGTTGCGATTTATTATTCACTTTGAAGATAAAGCCAATCTACAAGCTGCATCATCCCTTCCTGCCAGTGAGAAAGGAACGGCCGTTGTTCAACAACTTCAAT
>JANQSK010001050.1 GCA_028284105.1 Anaerolineae bacterium | reverse complement strand
CGACAAATGCTTGGATCGTCGCGTTGCTCCTGATTCCTTTGGCTTTTGCATACAGCATCGCTGATCCAACAATTCAATCACTTGTTTCAAAAGCAGGAACAGAAACGGCCGTTGGGCAGCGTTTAGGACAGTATCAATCCTATTTAAGTCTTGCTTTCATGTTAAGTCCAATTTGGGCTGGATTTGCTTTTCAAACAATTACCCCTCAATCAGTTTGGTACATCGCAAGCTTTATTTTAATCCCCGCCTCCCTTCTCAGCTATTATCAACAACATTCTGGCAGATTTTCGCGCCCTTTATCCTCTACCACATCCCCAGTTCAAGACGCTTAACCCTACGCGTAGAAGCTACATCAATCATGAGTTGCTGATAAGTTTTTCGCTTGCTTGGAACTAATCCCTTCCCCCTGCCGTTAACCAAAAAGAGACACATTTGGTCGCATAACAGCTCACTTTGCAAACGATTGATTTAAAAAATTAGGTGAATGATGGAACTTCAAAAAACGACACACCATACTGAATTAGGAAATCATATTGCGACGTATCAGAAATCAAAAGCGCCATTGCTTTTTAGTAGCCTCTGTCTCGTTTTAGCTATTTTGTTAATGATGGTCATGTCACTTATGCAACTCCCAACATGGATGGCTTTAGGCTTGCCTTTGTTAGGACTTACTGCATTTGCGTGGCTGACATGGGAAGATGTCGGCACATCGGTCAAGCTTTTTGAAGAGGGGCTTACTTATCAAACGCGAAGACGCTTTATGATAGTTCCTTGGTCTGAGGTTGTCGAAACTACCCCAAAAGCGTTTTTTAATGCGGCTGAAGGAGAGTGGTTTTTCCAAGAGATCGATCTAACGCTTGCGAATGGTCAGAAAATACATATTCCTCACTTTACCCATAATATGTGGCAAATGTGGAGTATTATTCGCCAGAAAACGGCCGTTTCTTGCTTTCTCTCCCTTTTGAAACCTATTAAACAAAAACAGGTTGTTCAATTTGGTGATTTGCGCTTAACACCGGCAGGGGTTCATTATCGTGCAAAGTTTTTTCAGTGGTCTGAAATCAGCTATGTCGCTCAGGGGTCAACCTCACCAACCTCCAAAATTGAAGTGCTTAATCAAAACAGCATGCCCATTTTAGCCGTTTTTGAAATTGATATTCCAAACGGCCATATCCTAAAAAAAGCAATGATGCTTTATCAAACGACAATTGAGAATGCACCGCCAACGCCTCAAGAGCTTCAAAAACATCTACCTGTATCCATCCAGAAGAAAGGAAGCCGAATCAAACTATTGCTGAGCCATATTTAATCTTCAACAACATCAAATCTTTCATAAACAAGATTCACGATTACCCCTTCACGGCAATCAACACTTGTATTGACAAAACCTCATCTTTTTTGGCCCAAATAAGCCCATTAACCGTACTTACAGGGGTGTGAATGTTGATGGCAACCAACAAGGAGGTGAGGACACTGATACGCAAGGATGATTTCTGCATTGCACATCCTCAAGTTGATATAAAAAGAGGCCACTGAATGGAACCAAACAGTGACCTCGCATTTGTGATTTTCACACTCTACTTGATCACAATCGGTAGGAATACCACACTTTCTTCAATGGTGATCATAAACGTGCTGGAATATCCACGATAATGGAGGAAAATATCCATTACATCATTGGTGTCATTTTGAACAAGGTTTGTAAAACTAGAATGGTAGGCGATGTAATCACCATCATCTGATATGGTAGGAGCGAATGCCCCAGCACTCGAATCTGAAGGATGATTCCCCTGATTGCCATCAAAGCCAATTGAAATACGGTGTGTTTCTCCAGTCACTCTATCATGCATAAAGACATCCGACTTGGCGTTGGTGTCATTGGGAGCAAGGTTGTTGGCGAAGGAATAGAACGTCACATAACGGCCGTTACCAGAAATCTCTGGCAAATAGGAAGGCCCATTGGCTTGTCCGCTATTCGAATCAACAGAGACACGCGTTGTGGTGTTCGTTTCACGGTCATGGACAAACACATCAAAGGTTGAATTTGTGTCATTATCAACCAAATTGGGTGCATCTGAATAGAACGCTACATAACGGCCGTTTTGAGAAATAGATGGTGCATATGAACCCGCCGTCGCCTGAGTGCCATTGGTATGAACCGACACACGCTCAATCGTATCATTTTCTTCAACAAAAATATCAACTTCCGAGTTAGAATCCCCAGCCACCACATTAGATGCTAAAGTTTGAAAAGCCACGACATCTCCATCACTTGAAATATCGGGCAAAAAGCTACTGCTGTTAATTGATGCATCAGTGATACGCTGCGTGAAGTTCCCTGAAAGCCGCGCAGAGACAAAAATATCGGCTTCTGAATCAGAATCAGCCCCACTCAAATTGTCTGCATAAGAATAATAAACGACATCAACACCATCTTGAGCGACTGCTGCGCTATATGAGTTGTTATTTGATTCGTCACAAGTGCTAAATGATTCTGACTCGAGCGAAACACGATCCATATCTTCATTGGCGATGTTATAAACGAAGATGTCAGAAAACCCATTGGTATCCAGCTGGTCACGACACCCACCTGGATCGGTCCCCACTAAATCACTTGCTGTCGATTGAAAGGCCACGTGTCCACCATCAGGGGAAATGTTCGGGAATGTCGAGGCATTATTTGATGTATTCCCATTCAAATCATCCGAAATACGTTCTGTTTCCTTTTGTGATACATCTGTGTAAAACACATTAAAAAATGCGTTGGAGGCCCTCGTTACAAGGTTAGTCGCATTAGAGTAGTACGCAATTCGCGACCCATTCCCTGATATTGAAGGGCTATACGAATCGCCATTAGATTGAACGCCAGCAGTAGAGACTGAGACACGTGTTGTTCCAAACACTGTGAAGTCAAAACTATCGTTCGCAATTCCATTCCCATCATGAGCATAGGTCAAATCACCATTATTGATTTGGGTTTGGGAAATTTGATCACCGACAGCAACTGGGGCATTGTTTAGTAAAAGTGTTCCTTCTGTTGGCAATGAATCAATTTCATAGAGAATTGCATTATTGGGCATGATTTGGAAGCCACTATTAAGCTGGGCTTCATCAATAACGGCCGTTTCACCACTATCGACATCAAATTGATTGATAAAACAGTCTGCAACTGGCAACGCGT
>JANQSK010001043.1 GCA_028284105.1 Anaerolineae bacterium | reverse complement strand
ATCGGTGTAGCGGAAATAATCAACAAAACGGATTTCATTGAAGATGCGATCGTCTTTAAAAATTTCGACATCTAACAAGCGGTATACGGCATCATCGATGCGATGATAAACTTTTCTCGCTTGCATGATGGCGTTATCCATATTTTGAAGCCCAAAAATGCGATTACGGAACAGTTCATCAAGACGGGTTTCGAACAGCTGCCCTCGAGAAAGGCCCGTAAAGATGGTTTTGATGCCTTTCTTTTTAGCGAGATTTGTGCTGAGGGTGTAAATCGTTTTAAAACAGCCGTGGCACACATTGGCATGCCGATTAAGACTGTCTGCAAAGATGGCGTTCATGTGTGGGGTGTTGCCTACGATCAAATCAACGCCTAAATGTTCAGTGACGCGGCGTACATTTTCGAGGGCGTCTTCAGAGATAAAACCGTTATCCAAAGTGAACGCAAGCGGCTTGAGCCCCATTTCAACAAGCTGTGCCAAGACGAACGTGCTGTCTTTACCCCCACTGAGTAATGACATGCAATCATAATCCCCAGTTGCCTCAGCTTTGATGTCGGCCACAATTCGATTGAGATCATTCATGTTGCCAAAATAGGTGAACACTTCGTCTCGGAAGGTTTCAAAATCGCGGCACATGCTGCACACATTGTGTTCATCAAAAGTGGTGTCAGGATAATTTGATGGGAGGCCACAGCGGATACAGAAGGAGACTTGATCTTCTTCTTGTCGTTTTTCATATTGAACCACTTGGACGATTGCCTCTTGAATATTGGAATGACTCAAGATTTGAGCTTCAATTTCACCCAATTCGATGCGGGCACCATTGATTTTGACTTGATGATCCCGGCGACCCAAGAAGACCATGGCACCGTTGTTGTCCCAGCGAGCAAGGTCTCCTGTTTTATACATCCGATTGCCTGGATTGAAGGGATCATCAATGAACTTTTCAGCAGTAAGCTCAGGCCGATTTCGATAACCACGGGCGACGCCATCGCTAGAGATATGCATCTCTCCGATGACGCCGGCAGGGACAGGATTCCCGTGGGTATCTAGGAGGTATATGCGAGCATTATCAGCAGGTTTCCCAATCGGGACGGCAACGGCCGTATCTCGTTGGGGATCAAATTTGTGAATCATACAGCCCACAACTGCTTCAGTGGGGCCATACTCATTAAACATCTCGACCTTGCCATCAAAAGCATCATGAATGTTCTGAGCAAGATCTGTTTTAAACTCTTCGCCACCCACAATCAATTTGCGGATTTTAGAACAGTTGATGGCAGATTCTTGAACAAGTGAGAGATGGGCAGGCGTTAGCTTAACGATGTCAACGCGATCTTCTTCAAAGACCTTCAAAATTTCGAGCCCTTGCACGTGATCTTGTTCGCTGTAAATAACGGCCGTTCCACCCGTGACAAGCGGTGTGAAAATTGACGTGACAGTGAGATCAAATGCCAAAGAAGAGTACAGTGGCCAATCCATCACCTTATTGTCTTGATATACTTTTTTCGCCCACCAAATATAGTTGACCAACCCTTGGTGAGTCAGCATGGTTCCTTTGGGTTTGCCAGTAGAACCCGAGGTGTAAATCATATACACCAAATTTTCTGGTGTTGCAGTTGCTTTTGGATTCTCTTTCGGATACCTATCGAAAATATCAGCGAGTGCTATTTTCTGATCATTGGTGTGTAAGGTGAACTTTTCTTGTTCTATGGTGAGCGTGGCAGCATGATCAGCGTCGTCCAGCATGTACGATTTACGTTCATCTGGATAAGTTGTATCGATAGGGATGTAAACCCCACCCGCTTTGAGAACGCCTAAAATGGCGATGAAAAGTTCAATTGAGCGAGGGAGCAGAAGCGCAACGGCCGTTTCTGGGCCAACACCTTGTTCTCTTAGATAATGAGCTAATTGATTTGCTTTTTGATTGAGCTCAGCATATGAAATACGCTCCTCAAGCCGAATAGCTGCAGTGGCATCTGGTGTCTTGTCTACTTGTGCTTCAAATAGCTGAACGATTGTCTGATCTTTGGGATAAGTAGCGTCAGTTTGATTAAAGTTGATAAGCTGTTGCTGGCGTTCTTCATCCGAAACCAAACTAAATTGATTGATTTTTTGGATTGGATCGGCAATCAGCGCATCCGTTACGCGTAAAAAGTGGTCAATGAGCCATTTCCGTTCTTCATCTCCAAAAACAGCATAGTTCACATCAAAAGCCAATCGGAAATTCCCGTCTTGATCAAAATCGGTGATTTGGAGGCGGAGATTGTGATTGCTGTCCCCGTATCCAGTGTGAACCCAATCTACTTGTGTGGCATACCCGTGAAAATCCCCGAAGTTAGAGTTAACGTAGTTGAGCAGCACGTCATAAGAACGATTTAAATCAGCACTGCTAACGCCAGGTTGAATGTTCATCAAGCCTGACATGATCTCTTTACGACTCTTTGCAGCAAGAGTTTGGAAGGTGTCCTCTGACGTAATATTGACCTGCATGGGACCAATTTCAATAAATAGGCCAATCGTTTGTTTGTGAGTCGGGTTAGGCCGACCTGCATAAGGGTTGCCAAATCGCAAGGTGGTTTGGCCATTGATGCGATGAAGCGTCGTTAGCAAGATTGAGCCAAACATGCTAAATAACGATAAATCAATATTAAGCGCTTTAAACGTTTTTTCTGTAGCAAGTTGACGTAGTTTATCAGAACGTTCTTGCCCTAAGTCTACGTAGATTCGATCGGTTCGATTGGATTGTCCTTGTGCAGATTGTCCATAAAAATCAGTTGGAGAAACGGCCGTTTCAAGCTTTTTCTCCCAATACTTTTTCGCTTTGAGTAAGCTTTTGCTATCTCGATTTTTGCGTTCATAGTCGGCAAAGTCTAAGAACTTAGGCAATTCAGGTGCTTCGTCTATGTTGCCAGCTTCGGCCAGGCTATAAAAGGATGCCATATGCGCATAAACCAGTTCAAAGGCAACCCCGTCTGTGATGAGGTGATGCATGTTCATATACCAAATGAACTGCTCTTCACTCATTTTGATGAGCACGCTGTCAAACAGCGTTTGATGAATTGGCAAAACGTTTATCTTACGAGCATTTTCCCATTCTGAATAAGCTTCTTGTGGATTGTTTTCGTTGGAAAAGTCTAAAAAAGAGGTTGTTTGAACGGGTTGCTCTTGAACCACCATTTGAGGAACGCCATCCGTCTCTATAATGATTGCACTTAACGCGTCACTCTTTTTCACCAATGTATCGAACGCTTTTTTGAATGTGTCAGGGTCAATACGGCCGTTGATTCGATAGGTTTGAATCATGTTGTACAACGGTACATTGGGGTCTAATTTTTGACCCATCCACATAAGGAATTGTGCAGTTGTTAAGTTAGATTGAGACTGGATGTCGTTTTGTTGTGAATAGTCTACGTTATTCATCTGCTACTCTTCTCTGGATAAAAATCTAACATCTCACATCCGTAGGGCGATGCGGTTCTGTCAAACTATTTATTTGTGTTGACCAGCCTATTGCTGATGTGATTTCAAGAGAGTGTTACTCCCTTACTCTCTTGACAGTAATGTTGTTATTTGGATGGATGGCAGCCAGAAACGGCTGTTTCATTTAAAAAGCAACTTTCTACCGCATCCGCAAAATAGCGATGGCCTGCTGCCGTTAATTGCCCATCATTTCCAAAATAGAACCCCTTGATCTGCTCAACAGAAGCTTCCGTTTGAAGCATATGATCTCCCATGCTTAACCAAGGGATGTCATTTTCTACTGCAAAGGCCTCCAGTGTTTTCTCTGGTAAGAAGAGGTCAAGGTCTTCGATTTGAGTGCTCCACCCATCATTGCCATCGTTTTGCTCATAGAATGCCTTCGGATAAACAGGGATTGTCACGAATCGCATTGTGATACCTTGTTCTTGAAGATGCTCATAAGCTGTTTGGATTTGTGTTTGCGCAACTTGCATCGCCATATCGTTGCTCTCAGCAGAAAAGACAAACGCATTGTCTAAGCCGAGCACATTGTTGTTGTCTAATTGGTTCCCAGAAGCTTGCACTGCGGGTGGATTAAGCAGCTGGCTCACAATGCGTGGCGTGATGTAATGATTTTCAATAAATCGGTTAGGTTGGAACCCTTCGTAGGCGCGAATGACTTGATGTTGAAAATGGTGGCGAACACCAAAGCTGTTTGGATGGATATCAATGATGCCCTCTTCGTTTTCTTCAAAGAAAATAGCACCACGTTGAGGCCGAGTGACCGTTTGGAAATCATTACGGAAGTCGAACATCACAATGATCTCGTCTGGTTCATACGCTTCAACGGCATAATCGAGCAAGACCGTATCAAGGTATAATCCTGGCCCTCTGTCGGGATATCCTAATGAGATAACTTCAGTATTCCCTTCTTCGAGGAATGCTTGGTTAAGCAACCAACCCATATTCTCTTCTTTGGCAACTTGTAACCCTTGGACGGATCGATCACCTAAAATCATGATGCGTTTGCTGTCTTCAGCTAAAACAAATTCTGGATAGTACCACCCGTCTGAGTTGGCGATGGTGTTTGTGAGCCGCTGTTCTGTTTTATAGATACGGCCGTAGGGGATAAAGCTGTTGGTCGCGCTAGTCAAAGAAGGTAATGCACCGACAAAGGTTAATCCTTGCAATACCAATTCAACGATCAATAGGGCGGCGACAGGGTAAATAACGAGCTTGCGCCACCAGTTGTTGCTGGTTGGTTCATTTCGGTTTGTGAACAGGATTACCCCGCTAAATGAAAGGATCAAGACGAAGATAACAAACTGTAACGCAGGAAAGTTGAGCCAATTTTCTCTTGATAGAATGTTATTAATGAGAAGCCCGAATCCAATGAACAGGACAAGCGGAATATACGGCCGTTGTTGTAACCATGAAACAGGACCCATCAACCAAGCATCATCATTTGGTTTAAAGAGTTTAGATGCCCACCATAACGTGATGCCTAAGTAAACAACCATTAAGAGCACATGGCCAATCGAATATTTGTTAAAAACAACAGTGCTTGAGCTTGTATGATCAATTAAATCGACAAATCCAATAATCAGAAAAAGAAGAATGGTGACTGTGAAAAGCAAAAAACCTGGCTTTTCTAAATTATCTTCTAATGATTCGAGCTTCTCTAATGTCATTATCTATACACCTACAACAAGGAAAATACCGACTACGGCTAATACAGCACCACCTGCGCGTAAAATCATTTCACCGCTTTTATTACGTGTTGCCATAATGCCTAGTAAAGCACCAACGACGTGTAACCCTGCTGTTGCAATCAAGAAACCAACAACGTAGGCAATGATTAGGCCAATCGTTTCTGATAATTCGGGCAATTCTGTGCCGTGTGCATGTCCATGGAACATAGCGAAGAGAGCCACAACGGTCCAAATCAGCCACATTGGTAATTTTTTGTTTGCCAAAATGGCAACGCCTAAAATCAATACGGATCCTGTTATTCCATATTCAACGGCG
>JANQSK010001040.1 GCA_028284105.1 Anaerolineae bacterium | reverse complement strand
TACAAGGCAACCTGGTTTATGGCTTTGGGCTCTGTTCAGCAGTTGTTATATGCTCAACCCCCATGCCCAGAAGAGAAAGAACACGCTCTTCGCTTTTTTTGGGGTACCCCATTGCCAGTTGACCATGATGCGTTTGAAGCCCGATTTAATTTGAAATTGGCGCGGGGAGGTGGCTACGGCTCAACTGATGCGGGGTCAGTTGCCCTTCCTGTCTTTGATAATCCTGGTGCTGGTAAAATTCTTGATCGATATGAAGTTGCGATTGTTGATGAACATGATGATGTTTTACCCATTGGGGCTGAGGGGGAGTTGGTTTTACGTCCTAAAGAACCTGCCATCATGGCGTCTGAATATGTTGGGATGCCTGACAGAACGCTAAAAGCGTGGCGGAATTTGTGGTTTCACACAGGTGATCTTGCCAAGCTCGATCATGAAGGCAATATGTATTGGCTGGCAAGATTGTCTGAGAGAATTCGTGTTAAAGGGGAAATGGTGTCTGGGTATGAAATTGAAGAAGGCATATTGCTCCATACGGCCGTTAAAGATTGTGCCATTATAGGTGTGCCGGATGGTATTGGAGAAGAGGAAGTCAAAGCATTTGTGACCCTTCGTGATGGGCAATCATTAACCTTGGAGGCGCTACAAGCATTTTGTAAAACGCGCATGAGTCGGTTCATGGTGCCAACGCAACTTCAAATACTTGATGAAATGCCACGTACGCCAACAGGGAAGCCAGCAAAAGCAGAACTAAGAAAATTAGAAACCGCATAAAAGCTAAACGAAAGTATTTTCTATGAGCCTTGTTGCATTTGTTCTTATTGTTATTTCTGCTTTTTTACACGCCTTTTGGAATTTTGTTTCTAAGCGCAGTAATCCAACCTTAGCTTATTTCTTTATCACAGCATGTAGCGGATTTATTTGCGTGGTTCCGATTTTAATTTACTTCCGATCATATTTGACTCAAATTCCATCTAGCGTATGGATTCTTGTGACCTTGACTGGACTAGCACAGGCCGTTTACTTTTCCGGGCTTGCAGGTGCGTATCGTCATGGGGATATGTCGCTTGCGTACCCTTTAGCACGGGCAATCCCTGTTTTGGCAGTTGCATTGGTTAGTTTTTTGTTGGGAAGAGGCGCACAAATTGGGCGGCTAGGATTGTTTGGCATGGTGTTGATTACTGCTGGATGCATTATTTTGCCCCAAAAAACATTTCGAGAAATCCGATGGGAGAATTACCGAGGCGTCGTCTATATCATGACGCTTGTTGCTGCTTTAGGTACAACCTCTTACACCTTGATTGATGATTCTATTATTGAACGATTGGACAATTTGCCTGCATTGCTACTTCCTACAACTCAAATCACCCTGTTATTTATCGCGTTTCAAATATTGAGTACGGCCGTTATGACCGGCCTCGTCACTTTAATCCAGCCTAAGGAGCGCCAAAACCTGCAGGCTATCCTCAAAAATCGCCAACTTTTATGGTCTGGTTTAATGACAGGACTCATCATAATGGTGGCATATGGGCTGGTGCTAGCAGCGATGCCGTATGTGCGAGATGTCAGCTATGTGGCTGCTTTTCGGCAGCTGAGTATTCCCATTGGGGCTGTATTGGGCTTAACACTCCAAAATGAGCCTCGTTATAAACCCAAGCTTGTTGGGATTGTTGTCATTACGGTGGGTTTGATTTGTGTGGGTTTAGGATAACTGGTTAATCTTCCTGAATCAGCTTGATCATTAAGCGCCCTTCAAGGTGAGCGTATAAATCTTTTGCACCTTCTTGCGCTGGGTCTTCGATTCTTGAAAAAATCCAATTTATCCAGTTTTCCGAGAAAATCCGTGCATTTGATAGGTAAGGTTCTTTTCCTCGTACGGCAAGACCGACAAGCTCAAACCACAGCTGGATAGCTGGTTTAAAGATGGGTTGGGAGTTAACGGCCGTTAATTCTTCAAGTAAAGTGTGCGCTGGTCGTATTTGTGTCCCTAACAAAGCATCAAGCTGTTCCGTCACACCGTCAGCAATCGAGCCGAGAACCTGGTTCAAGAGTTCATCTTTTGATCCAAAATAGTAGATCAACATCCGATCGCTGGTGCCCGCTGCCTTTGCTAATTGGCGAATCCCTGTGTTATTCAGCCCGTTCTCTAGCAGATATCCGCCGATTTTTTCGATAGCTGCTTGCTTTTTAATATCTACTTTACCCATAGTCACTATTGTATCACGATGATTTATTTGACAATGTTGTAGCAGATGCTACAATAAAAACGTAGCGAGTGCTACAAATTAGCTGAAAACACTTAGGAGAAAAAAATGAATCAATCAATGGAACGGAATTTAGCAATTGTTGGTTTGCTGATATTAGGCGTTATTTCTGTTTTGGCATTAGCAGAAGGTGGGCTGGCTGGCTTTCTTGTTGGCATTACCCATAGCTGGGCAACCGTTCAAATATATGTCGATTTAGTCATTGCCATTGTCTTTTTGATTGTATGGATGTGGCGAGATGCCAATAAAAAAGGGTTGAACCCATGGCCATGGATTGTGTTGGCACTTGTGATTGGCTCGTTTTCTCCTTTGATCTATTTGATTGTAAACGGCTCAAAACCAACAAGTTAGAAAATCGAAAAACAACTCTGTAAAATAGAGTCACTATGACTCATTTTCAAACGATTCAATCAAATGGTGTTTCATTACGTGTTGCTGTACAAGGTGAAGGACAGCTATGTGTTTTAGTGCATGGCTGGCCAGAACTAGGACTGTCATGGCGACATCAAATCGATCCCTTGGTTAATGCGGGATATAAAGTAGCGATTCCTGATGTAAGAGGATATGGGGGAAGTGATGCGCCAAAAGATGTTGAATCTTACAGGATGGTGGCGCTCGTCGATGACGTCATGAACATTATTGACGCCTTAGGATACGAAGATGCCATTTTAATCGGACATGATTGGGGCGCACCCATTGTTTGGTACTCCTCCTTGTTGCAACCTAAGCGAGTGAGGGCCGTGGTGGGGATGAGTGTTCCTTACTACGGACTAGGGGGCGCCCCTCCAATTCAATTAATGCAGTTTGCCTACGCAGGTCGCTTTTTTTACATTCTTTATTTTCAAAAACCAGAGCTTCCCGAAGCTGAATTTGAGAAAGACGTTCGGGATTCACTTTTAAAAATCTATTTTGCGAATTCAGGCAACTCGACCTCTGAAGTGCGTCAAGCGATGCGAGCGCGTACCTCTGAATCAGGCTACCTTGATGGATTGATTGCTCCTGAGCCATTTCCTGACTGGTTGCCTGCAGAGGATTTAGAGCAGTACGTGGCGGCATATGAGAAGAGTGGCTTTCATGGGGGCATTAATCGGTATCGCAATATGGATGCAGACTGGCATGAGCTGCAATTTCTAGAAGGGAAGCAAATTGAGCAACCGGCTTTGTTTATTGCTGGTGAATTTGATTCCGTTTTACGGTATGCGCCCGGTTTGAATATGATGGATATTATTGATCCTTTTTATGCAGATTTACGAGGTAAGATCGTCATTCCGGGCTCAGGACATTGGGTGCAACAAGAGAAACCCCAAGAAGTAAATCGACATTT
This sequence comes from Anaerolineae bacterium, assembly GCA_028284105.1. GTDB lineage: Bacteria > Chloroflexota > Anaerolineae > Promineifilales > Promineifilaceae > QQUD01. The sequence goes on along the minus strand of JANQSK010001040.1, from coordinate 2,814 downwards.
ACTCAAGTTTTTAGAGAGTTTACAAGAGTCATGAAACTATCTTATTCAATAACTGAATTTAAAATTTTGGATTAGTTTTTCTGCGTGTGTCAATTTACCTACAATCGAGAGCTATATGCCGACTCGAATGATGTCATTTGTTTAGATGACTCTTCAACTAGCCAAAGCGGCTAAATTATACGGACTGTAGACACCGTGCTTTGTAATCACCCCCGAGACAAGATGGGGTGGTGTAATGTCAAAAGCTGGGTAATAAGCATCAATTGTAGGATCCGTTGTTGGCATTTTTTTGAACGATTTAATTTCTTCAGGATTGCGTTCCTCAATTTCGATGGATGCGCGATCTGGTTTTGTCGGATCAAATCCCCATGCAAACGCAAAGAATGGAATGCGATGATAGTTGGCGACAATGGCCTGAGAAAAGGTACCCACTTTATTGACGACATGTCCATCTAAGGTGATTAAATCAGCCGCTGTAAAATATTTTTGAATCTTTCCCTGCGCCATCACGGAAGCTGCCATGCCGTCCGTAATTAACGTTGTTGGAATTCCTAGTTCATGAAGACTGGGGGCGGTTAATTTGGCTCCCTGGAGAAACGGCCGTGTTTCTGGCACAAACACTCTGATTTTCTTCCCAGATTCATGAGCAAACGCCATCGCTAAAATAAATGCAGCCTCAGCAAAACACATCGTTAAGATGCCATCCCCATCATCAATTAGCTCAGCACCATATTTGCCTCGAGCAACATAATCTGCATAAATTTTTTCACGGTAGTTTGCGAGCCAATTTGTTACGGCCGTTTCCAGTGAGTGGTGATTGGCGTGGGCTTGCCGAACATCATGCATGGCTAATTCCAAACGACGGGCCATGGCTGTATTCGTCGGTCGAGTTGCTACAAGTCTAGCTTGCGCCTTTTCCAAATGAGGGATTGCTTGATCGTGTGGCATCTTATCAGCCTCACCTGCCGCAAGGGCTAAACCGCAAGCTGCTGCTTGCCAAGGTCCTGCTCCTTGTGTCACCATCTTTTCGATAGATTGTGCCACCTCTTCAACCGAAGTGCATTTTACGGCCGTTTTTTCCAGCGGGTAGCGACTGCGGTCCCCAATATACACAGTACCTTCTTCGTACCGGGCAATATTTTTGGGATTTAATACAAACGGAAGCAGATGTTCAATCTCTTGAATACTCATAAACGATTACCTCAATTCACGAACAGCTCTAGCATTCATCACAAGCCCTCGAAGCGTTGATTGGGCGGCTAAGGAGCGTTGTTCCATCACTTCGAAATCTAAATCAGATTCATTTTCTGTGGGGTTGGGTTCAAATAAAAAGATAGCAGCCATGATGAGGCCCCCAAAAACCACAACACCAGCAGTGATAAATATCTGCTGAGCAGACATGAAGCGCGAAAAGAGAGCCACTAATAAAGGGCCTAAAACGCCGCCTAAGGCGAGAGCCGATCCTTTGATGCCTTGAACCCGCGAACGGTACTTCTCATCAGTCACATCAAGATAAAGTGCACTAAGGGCGGGATTAAATAGGGCCACACCAAAACCAGCCACAGCAGACAAAACCATAATCAATGTAAATCCGCTCGCAATGACAAGACCTGCATACAGCACAATACTGAGTGATAGACCCAGCAAAATGATGGGTTTACGGCCGTATCTGTCGCTTACCTGCCCAAGAAATACTTGTCCGACCATCATTGATAGACCATAAGCCCCAACAACAAGCCCAAATTGGGCTGTGGTCCACGAAAGTTCATCATAAAAGTAGAAGACCATTTGGGGCTCAACAAATGTAAATGCAAACTGGGGTAGAAAGTCGACTAACAGTAAGGTGATAAATAAACTGAAAGGTTTGGGTAAGGTTTGCCAAAATGAATCGTTTAACAAAGGCTGAGTCAATTGCTCTCGGCGAATGCGCAATGTTTCTCGTTTGCGAACGACCTTGGGTCGTGTTTCAGGGATAAGTATCGATGCGGCAATGAAAGCACACGTTGCAATGATGGCTGAGCTAATAAAAGGCATTGAAAACCCATAGCTATCGTATAAAACACCGCCTAGAACAGGCCCCAAAACGATACCTGCTCCGTAGCCTCCCATTATGATGCCGATCCATCTAGCCCGTTCCTTTTGAGGAATGATGTCTGCTACGACGCCCATTGCGGCGGGAAAGAGACCCGCCGTGACCGCGCCTGCTACACTGCGAATTCCTATGAAAATAGGCACCGTTGGTGCAAGGAGATACCCAATATTGGCAAAAACAAAGCCAGCCAAAGCGGTGAGGATGAGTGGTTTACGGCCGTATTTATCTGCCCAGCTTCCCATCAAAGGAGAGGTGACGAATTGGGCTAGGGCAAACGCCATTGTCATCCAACCTAGCGCTTCAACACCAGATCCCAATTCAGATAAACGACGGGCAAAGACGGGTAGAATAATGCCAAAGCCGGTCATCATTAATGAGACGCAGCCTGCTAACAGCCAAATAATTTGCCGTGCTTGACGAGGATTAGGCTGAAAATTGTCAACATGTTGGGCATGAACAACTTTTCCAAGAATGTTGTGATCCATCCGAATACCCTTACACTTCAACGCCTAGTTCAACAAAGACTGTCGCTAAATCGAGATAGATTGTCTCTTTGCTGATTTTGCCATTTGTGATGTCCAAAAATGAAACCCCACGTAATCGAATGGTTCGCTGGCTGGGTGAAATGGGTTCTTCAAAAACAGGTTGGCCAATGGGGTTGGTGTGTGTGCCGCTAAAAATCCACTGCATGACAGAAACGGATTCGGCCGTGATGGTTCGTG
>JANQSK010001038.1 GCA_028284105.1 Anaerolineae bacterium | reverse complement strand
AGAAACTGAATACAATGTCAAGACAAAGCTGGAGCCCTTACCTCATCAACTCTCTCGTTGGATTGAAGGTCCGGAAGAAGAGGTTGAAAAGCTCCCTTGGCGTTATAGCATGATGAAAACAAAAGATAAGGATGACCGCATTGTGGCCTTGTTTAATTCAGAACACGAATTCAACTTCTACACGAACAAACATCCTGACATTGATTTCATCAAAATTCAGTAAGCTTATATTTTTTCAACAAGAATAGAGGTGGCCACATTGTAACCAATGATGGTCACTTTCCCATCGATTTCCAACGTGATTGGCCCATCAAATGGGGCTACTTCGTTCACCAAAACGGCCGTTCCAGGAATCAGCCCCAACGATTCTAGATAACGTAAAAGTTCACCGTCTCCTTGATGAGGCACACGTGCGATTCGAACGGATTGGCCTGCCTTAGTTTCACTTAAAAGTTGTGTTTTTCTGACCGGCAATACGCCGTCTTTTGAAGGGATTGGATCCCCATGAGGATCATATTGAGGGTTATTTAAAGCTTGAGCAATTCGTTCCTCAAGCTTTTCACTGATAACATGTTCAAGAATATCCGCTTGCTCATGAACTTCATCCCAGCTAAATCCAAGCGCTTCCATCAAATAAAGTTCGAGCAAACGGTGATGACGAATCACCTCTAATGCCAATTTTTGACCAGATTCAGTCAGGGTAACACCACGATGCTTCTCATAAGTGACCAAATTAAGCTTAGATAGCCTCTGGATCATATTGGTCGCAGAAGCGGGCTTCACCTCTCTAGCCTCCGCAATGCGAGAAGTCGATACAGGTGAAGCCTCTTGAGCTAAATTAAATATCGTTTTTAAATAATCTTCTATCGCTTGGTGATTGAGATTATCTCTTTGACTCGAAGAGCCTGATTCAAGCGCATCAATTTTGGGCATACACCTTCACACCTGTTATATCAATAAGCAATTGTTACGATACAGGAATATGAGGTGAACAACAAGTGAGAATCAGATAAACGGCCGTATAATCAATAAATGACACGGTAGTTTTTCGATTACTCGCTCAGCGACGCTGCCCAAAAGCCACTTCTTGATGCCAGAACGTCCATGTGTAGACATGACGATTAAATCAATATCTTCCTCATCCGCATAAGTCAAAATGCTATCTGCAGGGACGCCTTTCCGAAGCACCATATCGATCTCACCATTTTCTTCATTAGCCAACGTTTTAGACAAGGTTTTAAAATATTTTCTAGCGTATTCATCGTGATGATCAGTAATCCAACGATCCCAATTGGGGTCAACATTACCTAGTCTAGCCACTAAAGAATTAGGCACATCATTTGGTGGTTCAATAACATGGAAACAGGTCAACTCTCCACCAAATGCATTAGAAATACCAATTGCAGGTTCAATAGCGACCTCAGAATAATCAGAGCCATCTAAAGGCAAGAGAATTTTATTGATTGGCTGATCCCCTTTTACAACCAGGACGGGGCAATTCGCATGACCAATAATGCGTTCAGTCACGCTGCCTAATATCCATTTGGTGAGCCCAGAATAACCATGCGTGCTAATAACAATGAGGTCTACATTATTTGAGGTTTCTAAAAGTCGATAGGCCACATGCCCAACCTCAACATGCGTTGATATTCGATTAGAAATATCTTCATATCGATTTTTAACTTCATTGAGGTAGTTATTGGCCCAATCTTCATATTTCGTATCAAAACGATTAATGAACTGATCATATCCCGCTTCACTATATTCCGGGACCGGCATGTTTCTCTGTGGAATGACGTGCATTAGCATGAGATCACTGTTGAGCTTCCTCGCAATAGAAACGGCCGTTACTAAAGCTTTTTCAGAAAGGTCTGACCCATCTAATGGAACCAAAATTTTGTTGAACATGCGTTGCTCCTTGTATTGATTAAGTTAATCTAAGCATATCTCCAAATAAAATGTGAATGTAGTGACAAAAATCATTAAAATCGATGACAAATCTGAATGATTATCACAGTGCTAATGTTGCTTTGATTACACCATCTTCCATTTCAAATGAAAATCCTAATTTTTTACTGACAGCTCTCATGCCGCTATTCGTTGGCAGCATGTAAGCTTCGACAATTTTGACATTTTCCTGTTTCCCAACATCCAACAATTTTTTCAGTAGCGTTGTACCAATTCCCCTCCCATGATAGGCATCACTCACGAGCATAGCAAACTCCGACACACCGTCCACCTTTGTTCGTGTTAGCCGACCAACAGCAATGATTTCACGATCTTCCGTTTCTCGTTCAACCACAAGAACAATATCCCTGTCATAATCAACAAAACAGATTCTAACAAGGCGTTCGTGTTCAACTCGTTGTTCTAAATTAAAGGCCCTAAAGTATCGAAAATAAACGCTTTCTTCGGATAATGTACCGTGGAAAGCAACAATCTTTGGTTCATCGTCAGGACGAATTGGGCGAAGTTGAAGCTGTTCAAATTGCTTATCAATAAAAGGCTCAATGTATTGGGTTGGATACGGCCGTATTGCGAGTTGCGGCAATTCATGCTCTTCAAATTCATTGTCATACAAAACGACGCGACCATCTAACGCTATAAGCTGATTCGCTGAAGCAAATAAGGGATTAATATCAATCTCTCGGATCCATTTTTGATCAATAACCAATTGACCAAATCGAACCATCATCTCTTCTAAAGCACGTAAATCAACAGCGTCACGCCCCCGAACACCTTGAAGCGCATGATAAATTTTTGTGCGCTCCATCATTCGGCGAGCTAAGGTTGTGGTTAATGGCGGCAATCCCAAGGCTCTATCTTTGAAGACTTCAACCAATGTACCTCCCGTTCCAAACAGTAAAACAGGACCAAACTGTGGGTCAGGACTGGCACCCAGAATCAGCTCATACCCTTCTTTAAGGCTTAACATCGGTTGAACCGTAACTCCCAAAAAGTCGTCAGGCGTATATTTTTGAGAAACGGCCGTTTCCATTGACTCAAATGCATGTCGAACAGCAGCATCAGTCATCAAGTCAAGACGTACACCACCTACATCGGTCTTATGCGTAATCGTCTCCGAGTTGAGTTTTAAAACAACCGGATAACCAATCTCGTTAGACACACGGATCGCTTCATCTGCACTAGCCGCTAATCGGGTATCAACAGTCGGAATACCATAAGCTGACAACACCAACTTTGATTCATATTCCGTCATGATGGTTCGACCTGTTGAGCGAATACGAGAAATCATTTCCCCAATTTCTGCTTGTTTCGCTGCTAATTCAGATGTGATTTCAATTGACTCTGGAGTCTCATAAAGAGTTTGAAGCCGCTTCTGATAGCGCCACATGTATTCAAAAACTTGAGCGGCCGTATCCGGAAAATCAAAAGTTGGAATGTTAGCATCATTTAAAAGCTGTTCACCTTCAGAGACATCTTCGCCCCCCATCCAGCTCGTTAGGACAGGCTTGCCATAAGGATATCGGGCAGGCCGTTTGAATTTTTCAACAACACTCCTTGCCGTCTCGGTTGGGTCCGTCATGGCTTGAGGTGTCAAAACAATCAGAAAGCCATCGCTGTTTTTATCTTTTGAAATAATATCGATCGCTTTGGCATATCTTTCTGAGTCAGCATCCCCCAAAATATCAACAGGGTTGCTATGGCTCCAATGGGCAGGCAATAGCTCATTAAGTGCAGAAACAGTTTCATCAGTTAATTGTGAAAGCTCACCCCCATGACTAATGAGCGCATCCGTTGCTAATACCCCGGGGCCACCTGCATTTGTCACGATAGTTAATCTTGGCCCATTTGGGCTCGGCTGTTTTGCAAGCACTTCAGCCATATTAAACAAGCCATCGATAGTGTCTACACGAAGAACACCTGAGCGTCGAAAAGCGGCGGCCAGAACCTCATCACTTCCCGTTAATGAGCCAGTATGGGAAGCGGCCGCTTTTGCAGCTGCCTCAGTTCGGCCAGGCTTAATAACAATAATCGGTTTTGTAAGCGCCACCTCCCGAGCAGCAGATAAAAATGAACGGGCATCACCGATTGATTCCATGTAAATTACAATACTCTTGGTGCTCGGATCATCCCCTAAAAAGGTTATTAGATCCCCCCAGCCCACATCCATCATTGACCCCACCGACACAAAAGCACTAAAACCTACATTTTCTCTGAAACTCCAATCAAGAATAGACGTCAACAGGGCGCCACTTTGGCTAATAAAACCCACGGATCCTTTTCGAGCCATTGCTGAGGCGAATGTCGCATTCAAGCCACTAACTGGATTCATGACTCCCAAGCAATTAGGACCAATAATGCGCATCTTGCCCTTCTTAGCAATTGCAAGAATCTCTTGTTCCAAAGCCACACCTTGCTCACCCCGTTCTTTAAAGCCAGCCGAAATAATAATGGCCCCTTTAACACCTTTTGAAACACAATCCTGAATGATTGCCGGCACGGTGTGTGCAGGAGTGACAATAATTGCTAAATCTATTGACCCTTTTACCTTTAGGATAGATTTATAGGCTTTAATACCAAAAACATTTCGTCGCTTCAAACTTATCGGGAAAATCTCACCACCAAAATCATTTTCTATGAGATTCTGCATAATGGTTTTGCCAACACTTCCATCTCGTTCTGTGGCACCAATGACCGCTACACTATCTGGAGAAAAAATGGCGGTCAGGGGATTGACATCATAATGCAAAACATCGTGTGAACGTTCTTTGGTCTGATCTGTCATGGACAATCCTTAATATATTTTTATTGATCGGTTTGTAGTGATTTGATGACTTTGTTGTGCTGCTTTGAGGTAATACGGCCGTTTTCTTCCAAAATCGAGAGAAGATTCGACACGGTAAACAATGAGTGCAACTGATACTCTTGAGCAAATAAAGATTTGGCGGTAGGGCTTTCTCGGTCGATCAACACCACAGCTTCATTGACTTGGATACCCGCCGCTTTAAGAGAAACCGCTGCCTGCAAGATGCTTTCACCTGACTGAATAACATCGTCCACAATAACGGCCGTTTGCCCTATTTCCCACACACCTTCAACCGACTTTCCAGTACCATAATTCTTTGCAGTTTTTCGAGGATATATCATGGGAACATTTAAATCTAAGCTAATGGGTGTACAAATGGGCAATCCAGCAAGCGGTTGAGCGGCTAAGATATCAAATTCTATAGGTTCAAGTAAGGCACGGTATCCATCACAAACCAAACGCAATGTTTGTGGGAAAGAGACAATTAGTCGCAAATCAAGGTATAAACGGGCTGTTCGCCCACCCTGAAACTTATACTTCCCTAATTGAATACTGCCAACATCAAACAAACTTAGGGCAATGTCGCGCCGCAACTCTTCAGAAATGCTCATAGGGTTTCATTATAACCCTACCTGGATTGTTCTCAAACGATGTGGCACAAAATTTTTGATCCTGTTAGAATCCCCGATTAGGTCAAATATGGCCTAAATTTTGAGAGAAAGAGTTTTTAATGGTACGGCAAGTCAGGCTACAACTCATACGACAATACGGAAAGCGTGTAAAACGCATGGTCTTTCGTTTTTAAGAAGCTCGATCCTTTGGGATTGAGCTTTTTTTTTGCCTGCAACGCAATTAGGGAGAAAGAAAATGGAAAAATTAAAACCTCTATTTAATTTAGACGACCTTAAGGCACCTGTCTTAAGTGGTAACGGCCTCACAGGCAAAGATATTTTGTCAGTGGGACAGTTTGACAAGTATACGCTCGATTATATTTTTACTCGTGCTAAAGAGATGCAAAATATGGTTGAGAAGGTTGGTGGTGTTGACCTATTAAAAGGTAAAGTTCTGGCATGTATGTTTTATGAACCGAGCACCCGCACAAGTTCCTCTTTTATTGCTGCAATGGAGCGGCTTGGTGGCAGCGTTATTCCTATTACACAAGGCGTTCAATTCAGCTCTGTGAGCAAAGGGGAAACGCTGGCAGACTCAATCAAGGTATTGGAACAATATGCAGACGTGATTGTTTTGCGGCACCCAGAAATTGGTTCTGCACAAGTGGCGGCTGATTCGGCATCAGTACCCGTTTTAAACGCAGGTGATGGACCTGGAGAACACCCTACGCAAGCATTGCTTGACTTATTTACTATCAAAGAAGAGTTAGGCAGTTTGGATGGATTAACGGTTTCGATGGTTGGCGACTTGCGTTACGGCCGTACTGTCCATTCACTCACAAAGCTGCTTCTTAAATACAATGTCAAATTGCGTTTTGTTTCACCAGAAATTTTGCGGCTACCTTTGACTGTGATGAATCAAGTGATTGATGCAGGTGTTGACGTTCGTGAAACACATGACGTCTCTGATGTGATTGGGAACACCGACGTGCTTTACGTCACGCGTGTACAAAAAGAACGCTTTACTGATTTACAACAGTATGAAGAAGTGAAAGACTTCTATGTCATTACACCAGAGATCATGGAAAAAGCGAAAGAAAAGATGGTTGTGATGCATCCGCTACCACGCGTTGGTGAAATCGACCCAGCCATTGATAGCGACCCACGAGCAGCCTATTTCCGACAGGCACGCAATGGAATGTATATTCGCATGGCGCTCTTAGCAGGTGTATTAGGAAGAGCATAAAGCCTCTCGTTTCAATAATTCTTGAGGCTTGGCCCTATGGTGCCAAGCCTTTTTTTACCCCATATCTCCTAATTTATAGTTTTTTAATGACATCCACCCCCGAAAACAACTAAAATCCAATCCATCACTCATTCCAAGGAGCGTTTTAATGATTTTAATGAAGAGAAATCTTTTCATCATTTTCCTACTCTCATTTCTGCTTGCGGCATGTCAATCTTCAGAACCTGAGCCAACAAGCACACCTGAACCTGAACCAGTTGAACAACCAACTGAGGAACCAACGGATATTCCTCCAACAGGCACACCTGAACCTGAGCCAACTGAAGAACCAACGGCCGTTCCCGAACCGACGGAGGAACCGACCCCTGAACCAACCATCGAGCCCACACCAGAAGCCTTCCAGTGGCCAGCACCAATCGCCCCCTATACAACCCTAAGTCGAGAATCTGTGACTGAGGATCAGCAAAGAACCTATAATGACCTCAATGACAATCTCCCTCCTGACCGCGATGACGTATTACTCGCTGCTGCCTATCGAGGCGTCACGCCACCCGCCGGAGAAGTGCCACTTGTTGAAACTCCCCTCAATGTCGGCACACGTCAAGAGATTTTTGTCAGCAATACGGATACAAACGAAACTTCAGCCCCAACATTTGTTCTCGAATATGTGAGCGAACATGCCTACTTTTGGTTTGACACAACCGTCGGTCTCAGTGAACCGGAAGAGCAAGAACTGATCGAAATGGGGGCGGCTTTTGACAACATCTACCAAGAAGCCACCTTTTATTTTGGACAGGAAAGCAATCCAGGCATCGATGGTGATCCACGCGTTCACATCGTTCATGCATCCCCGCTCACCATTTGTGATGTCACAGAAGCCAACTCACACACTTGTGGCCTGCTTGGGTACGTTGCCACTAGCAATGTTTTACCCGCTGAGGTTTATCCAACCTCCAACGAACGTGAAATGTTTGTCATGAATGGGTCAATTTTTGGTGGAACCACCTATCTTGATGTGTTGGCTCATGAATTCCGTCACATGATTGAAGAACGATATGATGTCAATGACATCGATTGGGCAGTTGAAGGCTCTGCGATGTTGGCAGAAGATTTGTTAGGCTTTCCCCAAGATCCAATTGCCCGCGGGAATTCATTTTTAAATAATCCGGATCAGCAGCTCAATCGATGGACTGAAGGCAATCCAATTCCTTATTACGGTCAAGGATACGTCATCAATCGCTACATCTTTAACCGTTTGGGGCAAGAGCTGTATAAAGCATTTGCAACTCACCCACTACCCGGATTTATTTCAATTGATGCGATTTCGGAAGAAAACGGACTTGGATTTACAGGCCTTGAACTTTGGCAAGATTGGCTCACCTCTCTAGCGATCCACACCAATCCCAATGCCCCAGAAATTTATACCTTGAAAGAGGGTCTAAATACTGCATCGACCCAAACTGTGAACGATTTCCCCTATTCTGAGGAATTAACAGTGAATCAATTTGCGGCTGACTATTATCAGCTTTTTGGTGATGAAACTGTTACGCTCAATTTCACTGGAAGCAATCACGCTTCACTTCTTGACGTACAACCGCTTTCAGGTGAAACAATGTATCTTGCAAACCGTGCCAATTACAGCCATGTTCGCATGACGCGTGCTTTTGATTTAACGGCCGTATCCCAAGCAACCTTTGAATATGCAGTCTATCATGAAATAGAAAAGGGGTTCGACTTTGCATATCTTGCCATTTCAACAGATGGTGGAACATCTTGGGAAGGCCTAACTGCTGAAAATATGCAAGGAGAACTCATGGGTGATGACCCATCAGACGTGGCCTATACCGATCGCTTTTATACAGGTCGAAGCCGTGAATGGCTCCAAGAATCGATTGATTTGACGCCTTATGTTGGAGGTGAAGTACACATCCGGTTTGAGTATGTTACTGACCCCATACTCACCTTTGGCGGGATTGCTATCGATAACATTTCTATCCCCGAACTTGATTATTATGATGATGCTGAAAATGAAAACGGTTGGGAATTAGAAGGGTTTGCAAGGGCGACTGGTTATGTACCTCAGCAATGGTATGTTCAACTCATCACCTTTGAAAACGATACCCCAATTGTTCAAAAGCTCGAAATTGATGAGATGAATACAACCTCAGTAGAGGTCTCGCTTGATAGCTCAGGCGGGGGCAGACCCATCTTAATTGTGTCTGCATCAGTACCCATGAGCCTAGAAAGTGCGACCTATCTTTTAGAAATTGAATAGCAAAATCAATATTGAGCACGGGCAAGAACCCGTGCTCATCCAATTCTTCAATTTACGACCGACGCCCTCCAAGCCAAGCGCCAAGCAATAAAATCAGCCCCCCGACAACGCCTAATCCAATCAAAATATTCCCCGATTGATTCTGAAAGAATGAATTATTCGATTCTTGTTGCGGCTCAACAACCGGTTGTGGTGTTGCAGTCTCAATCACAACAGCCACCTCAGTAGAAACGGCCGTTGGTTCTGGTGTATCCGTTGGAGGGACAGGCGTTTCAGTTGGAACAGGTGTTTCCGTTGGTTCTGGTGTATCTGTTGGAGGGGCAGGCGTTTCAGTTGGAACAGGTGTTTCCGTTGGTTCTGGTGTATTTGTAGGCTCCGGTGTATCTGTTGGAATGGAGGTTTCCGTTGCCTCATGGGTAGGTGAATTTTCAGGCGTTGGCGTATTTACTGGCTCTACGACAGGAGGAGGCGCAGGCACATCATCAGCCCGAACACCTTCTTCAAACAAAAAGATAGGCGCACCACCAATCAAGCACTCCCCATGACAGCGAGCTCCATTCAGTTGAATTTCATAGACCCCATTGACAGGCACGACTTGACTGACCTCACCCGTAGCCTGAATAAGCTGAGCTGATTCAGCTAAAGCAGGCACTCGTAATGTGACATTTGCAGGTGTCTTTGCCCACATCAAACGCGTCACACCTTGAGGACGATTAAAGGTAAACAAGTAATGATTGACTGATTGTTCCCGCTTGATTGGATACTCAAACCCTGAAAGGTAATTAATGGTTGTTTGATACGAGAAATAAGCTGGGCGGCGGCTAAAATCATGCGGTCGAATCAAACCCCATGACTCACCACCAGGCGGTAAATTGATATCAACAAGTTTGTACATCGCAATCCGCTCAGCACCTGCATAAAAACCAAGGGCAAACGCCTGAGGGATATACCAAGCTTGCTGTTCCAAATCGACTGGGAACGCCTGTACCTCAACAGGCCACTCCGGATCCATACTTGGTCGGGCATTTGTTTCATTGATCCACACGGCTTTTAGAGGGGAAATGCCAGCCTGTTGTTGTGCATAAAATCCATTACCGACGATGGATGAAACCGTTTCAGGACGAAAATAGATGTGTAATGAAACCACATCAAAGAAGTAGTTGTTGGCAGCTGCATCTGGTTCAGCAGCAATTCGCTGCATTAATCTGCCTAAGTAGCTCGGATCATGCCAATGCGTAAGTCCACCCAGATGAACTCGAGCAGCAGGATTCGTTTGTTTTGAAACTAAATAAGCAACTTTCAGGAGCTGAACATAATCATCCATATTGCCAGAAAACTCATGCCCGTACACATCTGGTGCAATATCGGGTTCATTCCAAATAATCCAGTTGTTGACGCCTCGTTCCCCATAATAAGCCACCACACGCCTTACGTAATTGGCCCACAGGTTACTAGGATCATCAATCGGCAAATACAGTCCTCGGGGGACACCTGCGGCAAATTGACCTTCCGTTGCCCAATTGGGCGTATTTTTTAGCAATCCAACAACCTGACGACCCTGAGCATTGGCTTCATTTAGCCATTCTTCTGGCACATGCAATGTGTTCCAATCATCTGGACCACCGGGTTGAATTTCATTCCAATAAAAAAGGATTCGCTCCCAGCCAATCCCAAGATCGGCTGCTTCATTAGGCGCCCAAAAAGATTCTACGGCCCCAAAACGTCTATCTTTTGCTGATTGTGCAACGGCCGTTTCATCAACAGCTGCGGTTTGAATAAAAATAAGAGATGTCAAAAAAAGACAGGTCAAACATATCCGAAAATATTGTTTTTTCATTGGCAATACGCTTCTCCAGAGCAACGGAATTATAACAAATCGAACACTAACAACGTATCTTAAAATAATTTCCTTACAAAAATCACTAATTAACAATTATGTTCATCACATGCTCTTGAACCTCAATTATTGTAGGGTGAGCTTAATTCTACGTTTAAAACAGGTATTAGTTAAAGGAAACAAATCATGTCTAAAATAATTTCAAGGCCTGCGTTTGCACTCGTAGTTGGGTTCATCACAATATCAATCTCGGGTTGGTACACTATATTCAATTTTTCCGGACCAGAAAAAGCATTTTGGCAACCATACTTACCAGTCACCACTCTAATTTTAGGAATCTGCAAATTTTTCATAAGCATCCATAAAACAAAAGTTTTAAACAACAAGCCTACAAATTGGATCGTCTTGAGTAGTATTTTACTTTTATTAGGGAGTTTCTTTGGAAAAGTGTTATTTATTTTCTCTGCACCAATTCACGTGATTCTAATACCCATATTATTCATGGTTATAGGCTTTGTTGGCTTGATACAAGGGATGCTTGAACTAAAAAAGTCAATTCTTCCCCCATCCATATTAGAAGAAGTTGGTATGGTTTTAATCTTATTAGGATGGGTTATTCAACAGCCATTTCCACGAACAATTGGAAATATCTTTCCCTCAATATCAATATTGATTGGATTATCTAGTTTAATTTATGGAATAAGGCTCTGGAAAAGATCAATCAGACCAAATTGGTCGCATCTAAAATTTCTTGTTTCAGGTAATTTGCTCTTATTTATCGGGGTAGGAATATTAATTTATCTACTCATGATATTCTTTGTATTTCCCATTGACGGTGGAACTGGGATTGCCTCATGGATAATACCAATGATAATAGGCGGTAGCGGTCTATTATTAATCAACAAAGGGTTAGAAGTTGGGGAGACAGACTGGGACTTGCAATTCAACACATAAGGATTTTTGACAAATCAATCAACGCTTACCATAAATCAACAATAGACAAATAAAAAAATAATGCATAGAAACTATGCATTATTTTTTTATTTGAAATTTTCAACCTTTCAATTTATAAATTTCAATTATTTATCAGTACCTAAGACATTTCAAATCTCTTCTTATTCCAAATTAGTTTCATTGATAAATCTTTTTATAGGTAGGAGAAAATTGCAGAAAAACAGTCTTGAGTTTTCACTTATCAAAGTCACCGATTCCGATTATTCACTTATTCAAAATCTCATACGGTTTTACATTTATGACATGTCAGAATTTATGGGTTGGGTATGCCCTTCAACCGGTTTGTTCGGTGGCGTGGATGATCAGCCGTACTATTTTGGTCACATCCCTGAGAATAATGAGGCGCTTTGGCCAGAGGGATGGCGATGCATCGGATTCAAAATTATCATTAACAATGAAATTGCGGGATTTTGTCTAGTTCGCCTTTTTAAACACAACGGTAAACAATTAAACGACATTGGTGAATTTTTTATTTTAAGAAAATTTCGTAAAAAAGGGCTTGGACAAGCGGTCTCACATTCCGTTTTCGACATGTATCCGGATCATTGGCAGGTTCGTCAGTTACTTGAAAACATACCAGCCCAGCGTTTTTGGGAAAAGACAATTCACAATTACACTTATGGACAGTTTCAAAATCAAACGAAAGAGATTGATGGAATTGGGCTAATGAAGGTTCAAAACTTTTCATCGTAAAATAAGATAAATCTAATGCAAAGTCATCAAGCTGGTTAAATATGTTCAAGAAGATTTCAAAGCTTCGAAAGAAGAATAATCAACGACGAGAAATTGAAAAAGAAATGAAACAAGCGGGTCGCTTACCTCCGGGCCAGCGTGCAACACTAAAATTCCCTGTTCTTCACCTTGGTCGGGTCCCAGAATATGATCTATCACAATGGTCATTAAAAATTTTGGGTGCTGTCGAAAAACCAACCAAATTGAGTTGGGAGGAGTTTCAGCAGCTTCCCAGAACAACCGTGACGCTCGATATTCATTGTGTCACGCAATGGAGCAAATTTGATACTGTTTGGGAAGGTGTATCATTAAAAACATTGACCGAATTCGGCTACGTAAAGCCAACTGAAAATGCCACACATATCATTCAAATTGCTGAAAGCGGATACAAAACAAATTTACCGATGTCTGTCATGCTTCAAGACAACTTTCTTTTAGCAACACACTTTAATGGCCAACCGCTTGCTCCAGAGCATGGTTATCCTTTGCGTGGGGTGATTGGCCATATCGTCGGGCGAAAAGAGTTGGAAGATGTTTATTTGTGGAAAGGAGCTAAGTGGTTACGGGGTCTCAAGTTCATGACGAAAGACGAGCCCGGTACCTGGGAAGTAAGCGGCTATCACAATGAGGGTGATGTTTGGCGAGAAGAACGTTGGGGAAGGCGTTTTGGCACATAGTCACACCTAAATTGGTTATGCAAATCTAAATTATTTCTTTACAATTGCCTTATGAGTGAACTCCCGTTGCGTCCTGCCCAAGCGGATATTTTAGAATATGAAAACGGCCGTTTAGCGGTGAGCGCAGTCCCAGGAAGTGGAAAAACGTTTACCCTCTCTTTAATGGCTGCAAATTTGATTGCTGAAGGCAAAATTGATGTCGCAGCCGGTCAGCAAATCCTCATTGTCACATTCTTAAATTCCAGCGTTGACACATTTAAAGCACGCATTCGCAAGCGGCTCGATGAGCGAGGACTTGAAGATGGGGGTTTTGACGTCCGAACGCTTCACAGTTTGGCCCTTGAAGTCGTTCGCAGCGCAAGCAGTGGTTTAGCACCAGACGCAGGGCCACAGGTGCTTGATGAGACCCAAGCTAATCATTTCTTAGCTTTAGCTGTTGATGGCGTCATTGAATCCCACGCCTCCATTTGGAACAAATTCTTAACAGACAACAGCCCCCAAATGAAAATCCGATGGCGTAATATCACGGAGCAGACTGCCAAAAATTTTATTCGGACCGCTAAAAATGAACGATATCGGGCTGAAGCCATTCTCAACCAGCTAAAAACCGCTTCGAAAGAAACGGATTTAGAGTCTCAAGTCGCCCAATCCCCACTGCTTTTTCTCATGGCTCATATTTACGGCCGTTATCAAACGCTCTTAAACCGCCAAGGAGCCTTGGATTTTGATGATTTGATTTGGGAGGCTGTGACTTATCTTCAGGAACGGCCGTCCCTGGCAGAACAGCTACGCTTACGTTGGCCATACATCTTAGAAGATGAAGCGCAAGACAGTGTCCCACTACAGGAAACACTTATTCAAACGCTGACAGGAGAAGATGGCAATTGGGTTCGTGTTGGCGATCCTAATCAGGCAATCACAAGCACATTTACGGCCGCTCACCCACGATTCTTCAACGCATTTAACGATAGAGACGATGTGAGCAGCAAACCTCTACCAAATAGTGGTCGGTGTGCGCCTAAAATTTTAGAAGCAGCAAATGCTATGCTCAACTGGGTCATCGACAATCATCCAGTGCCAGAAGTGCAAAGCAATACTTTTAGGCGTCAAATGATTTTGCCAACGCCACCTGGTGACGCTCAACCCAACCCACCAGACTCTGAAGCCGATATTCGCATTCGCGTTTATAA
>JANQSK010001024.1 GCA_028284105.1 Anaerolineae bacterium | reverse complement strand
CGACTTGGTCGCGGTAGACTTTGGCGTGGCGCGACCACGGAAGCGAATACGAACGGCTGCACCAAGATGCTATTGCCGCCTTCCGCGAATTCCAAGCCGAGGTCGCCACAGGCGGCTATCCCGAAACAGGCCACTCGCTTAACGTCAAAGAGGATGAGTATGCCAAATTTATGGCCGCATTGGAGGATAATTCATGAGTGTTGCCCTCTATCGCCACGCTTGGGGAGCCGTTGGCCCCAACTTCACGTGGCAATCGCTGCCAAAATTCACCCGTGACGGGGCTGCCGAAGGGTACGTAGGCGTTGAATTTCCGCTTTTTTACTTTGAGCAGCAGCCTGAAGGACGCGAAGCTACCGAAGCTGCTTTCCGCGAAGTCCTTGCTGAAACAGGCTTAACCTTTATGCCGCTTATCCCCTCCCTGCCGGAAAAATGGGGCGACTACGATGGCCATATCGCTTCCTTTCGCGCCCAAATTGAACGCGCCACCGAATGGGGCATCACCAAAGCCAGCGTCCACGCTGGCGCCGATTCGTTTGATGATGCAACCGTCATTAAATTTTATAAAGAGACGACGGCGATTGCGCGGGGAGCGGGAATTGAGCCGTATTATGAAACGCATCGCGCACG
Source organism: Anaerolineae bacterium (assembly GCA_028284105.1). Lineage (GTDB taxonomy): Bacteria > Chloroflexota > Anaerolineae > Promineifilales > Promineifilaceae > QQUD01. Next base: position 9,231 of record JANQSK010001024.1, on the reverse strand, counting down.
GCCGTTTTTCAACCCCTTTCGCACCGTCAAGCTGCTCGACGCCCTGCCCGACATCTGGCTAACGGCCGATTTTGCCCACTGGGTTCCCGTTGTTGATCGCCTGCCCTACGACCTGATGGATCTCTTCAAAATTTGTGCCGCCCGCACAGGACACCTGCACGCCCGCATCGGCTATGACAAAGGGCCGCAAGTTCCTGACCCCCGCGACCCTGTTTGGGATAAATACACCGAAATTCACGAAACGTGGTGGGATTGCTGTGTGGAAGGCGCAGCCGAACGTGGTGAAACGATGGCCATTACGCCTGAGTTTGGTCCATTCCCCTACCTGCTCAATATGCCCCACACCAATCAGCCGATTGCCGATGTGACGGATGTGGTTGCTTGGATGCGTGAACGATTGCAGACGCGATATATTGCCAAGAACAGCTGAATGAATTTCGACGCGTTGTTTTCGTGTTAGTTTTGGGAAACGGCCGTTTACTTTGTGGGAGAGTGAGAGGAAACGGCCGTTTGCCTCAATCTCAAATGGCTCGACGCTTCATTAAATAGATGATAAGCAACAAGCCAACTCCTACCCCGATTTTCTTTAGCCAATCGCTCAGAAAAATCTCGTTCACTTTGACCATAAGTGTCCTATCACCCGAATTCAAATGTGGAAATGGTATATCTTGTGGCACGTCGCACTCCAAGAAGGCACAAAGTGGTTCCCACCCATCTTTTACCTCAAAGACCAAAAGCCGCTCTGCTGGCACAACCTGCTGCACTGTCGCATTATATCTGTTGAAGGATTTATTCAATCCTTCTCGTGTATAGGGATTATCGTCTACCAATAGTTTGTGATGGTACTTTATTGCAAATTTTAGAGCTCGACCTAGCCTTGGAATGATGTAACCTAAAGGGTGTAGCCGATCTGCCAGCTGGTCTAGTTTGAGAAAGCTGTTGTACCAACTGTCTGCATCGCGAACAGACAAGATCACTTTCGCTTCCGGAAATGTGTCCATCAACGCTTGATAATGAACACAGGCTGGCAAATCTACCGTCGCCTCATAATCCTGAAATAGGCTCTGCCAATCCATTAAAGCCCGACCCGCAACAAAAGCTTCCCATTTCTCAAAATGCTCGACATTCTTGACGGCATCAACCATATGGTAGCAACGGTACCCCAATGTTTCGAGGGCTGCTTGCATGGACATTGTTCCCGTTCGCGAATAACCTGCGCCAATAACTTTCATAATTTAGTTGCTCACTTCATCATGATATCTATAGCCGGTCAACCTGAAGCATGGCCTTGACGCATCATTATAACAAATGCGCTCTGATCGGTGTCACATTCTTTTCGGTTGTTTTTCAAAGCGGTGGGGGATGGAAAACGGCCGTTTTCGCCTTCCATGAAAATATGCTAAACGGCAGCTTCCCCGAACCAAACCTCAATGTCAGAGTGAGGCAACGCGAGGTGGAAGGTTTTCTCAATTGGTTGGAGAAATTGGGGCAAGGGGTTGTGTGTGATTGTTAGAGAAACGGTCGTTTTCTGTGTGATGGGATTGTGGAAGAAACGGCCGTTAGACTACTTGATATTCAAGCAAACGGCCGTTTCCGCAGCCGCGCTTCGCGGCTGTAAGTTCTGCGAAGTGAGCTCTAGCACCCACTAGGGGTTTTTCACTTTTAAATTTTCTCACTTGCGATAGCTTACAAAACCCTCACGACTGGTTTGTCCATCCATCCAACATTGTTTATAAGCCAACTACTACTGAAACGAGATATCAGATAGTTACATCACGTTACCTCTAACTGATTTGCGAATGATTGTAGAGCCGTATTTGCTTGTTTAGGTGCCTTTACTGAGGAAAGAAAATTTTCCGTCGTGGCAATTACAATTCGTGCATTATCTGCATCATTTTCCACAGCATAGCTTTGAGCAGCAGTTTGGAGATGCCTCGACAACCGAATATGAGACTGCGTAGGAGCAACTTTCACTTCTTCTCTGCTTTTTGTTACTCGAAGGGCTTTGAGAAGTTGGTTGGTCGCCTTGGTGCGATCAGGCGATTTGATAACCTTGCCACCATGTACATCTTTGAATACCCGCACTTCACGCAAAGCATTAATGATGTCTACTTGTCTGGCAATGGTGGCCTTGGGGATACGCTGACAAATTTCCTCAAGCATGTCACGCGTAGGCCCCATCGGCTCGATGCGAGAGCCTTCCACGCCCAGATACATGCCTGTTTTGGTGTTATAAAAGTCAGGCGCAAGACGATCAGCCCCCGCGCCGGGCAATAGAACCCGTACCTTCTGCATATTGGAAATTAGCTTTCTCCCATCTGGCGCATGATAGATCGCCTGCACCTCGTAGGTACCTGGTTCGTCGATGAACCAGTGCCGCAGGCCGAACGAGGGTGATAGCTCTTGATAAATGGCCTCACCTGGCTGAAGCGTCTGCAAATCGGCTCGCACACAGGCATGTGCAAAGTGCCGGTACACCTTCGGGTAACGGTCAGTGGGACGACGTATAAGCACATCCACGGCATCTGCAGCCGGATGCAGACTCGGATAAACTTTAATTGGCTGCTGTGATTCGTTTCGTAGTCGAATATCACCCTCGACCTGCTGCATAAACTCGACGACCGCTGGTAACCAAAGTTTGAAGGAAAGATCAAATTCGTTGCTTGGTATCTCAAACGGCCGTTCTTGTAAGTGACCAGCAAAACCGAAGCTGCGGCCACCCATAATGACTTCCATCGAATCGTTGTGGCGGATATGAGCCAGTTCATCACGGTCAAACTGGAAATGGAACTGAGACCAGAAACTACTCGATCCGTCCCAGTTAGTTGGCCCAGCAAAGCCAAATGGAAACAACTGCGGGTAGTTCATCCAACTTAACGAGCCTGGCCTGGGGAGTACACCATGCGTATCGAAAATCCCTTTTTGGAACGAATGGAGATAGTTGAATGCGTGACCGAGTTCATGAACGATAGTGTATAAATACTCGCGTTCCTGCTCTACTCCGATTGCATCTTTAATAGCCGGATGATCATGAAAAACAGCAGCACCTTGGCGCGGAAAGTCATCATCGCTATCAAACATGATCCCGAGCACGCCGGTATCGATGTATTGCGTTGCCAAAAGGAGGTATAAGCGCCACTGGGGTACATCATCATGTTGCAGGAAATTGTTGACCATTGCCGCATGCAACTCTTCATCTGTCCAGAGGCTGTCTGGACCGGCTTCATTCACCTCGACATCCTGTCCATCCAATGTAACTACCAAGTCCACACCTGCCTGGCGAAAAACCGACTCAAATGTCATTGTCTGCGGCGGCACGGTAGTTGGTGTATCTGGATGGGTGTCTGTTCGGAACGAAACTGGCAATGGAATGCCCTGAACTTGATCAACTTCAAGCTCAACCCGCCGAAAGAAATTTGAGGTTTTTGTTAAAGGGAAGGTCAATGAAGTCACAACCTGCCTTCCGAACGGTGTCACGACGTAGAATGTGTATGTTGCTAATAGCTCACCCTGATCAGGAATCTCCAAGTCAAGACGTGCGATGTCAAAAATGTCATCTCGATGCACCTTCACCGGTCCGCGTACTATTTGAGCATCGCTTTGCTCTTCTAGCAGCAGCGTCGTTGTCTGAAATGAGTGATGAAATTCAAATTGACCACTACCTGTTTCAAAAAAGAGATCGCCACTGATGATGTCAAGTGATCCCTCTAAGCCTACATCAACTCGTAGCGTAAGAGCAGCGTCTTGGCGGGTTCCATTATATTCGCCTGCAATACCATTTCTGCTGAGATTAATCATTTGTTACCTCCTTAAATTTTGCACCCAATAGTTAACTCTGGAACTTAAACTTGAATTAGCTCAGACTCCATTTCTTGAACGACCTTCACCATGTCCACCATCGTGAAGGTGTCGTTTTGCCCAAGAAACGGTTTCCAATTCTCGGCATCAACATATGTGTCAAAGGTACTCTCTTTCAGCAAACGCAAGATCACCATCGCCACGATTTGTCCGCCAACAGAGCCTAAACGGCCGTTATTCATCTCCGCTTCCTTCAGGCAATAGAACCAAAGCGGTGTGGCTCCTTTTAGGGATTCATCTGCCGGCGCAATCTCAATAGGATCAACGCAAAACGCCTTAGCCACCATCTCCCCGGTTGGTAAATTAAAGGTCTGAGACCCACGTATTAAGTTTCTCAGCGCCAGCGAGGAGCCATCAGATCCGGCGACAACACCTGGTAACGTGAAGAGTTGGCTCGCCATTTTCGCATCGATCTTTCGAGCCAATTGAGGGTTGATTGTATCGTCTACTTCAAAAAAGTAGCGCCAATCAATAACATCTTCCTGAGGCACTGGTGAAAAGAAGGACATGGCGTCGATATCGAGTTCAACCCGTTTGAACAAGGCGGCCAATTTCGAAGCGTTAAGTCGATAAATATCTCTCACCTGACTATGACCAAATCGGAACGCCGCGGCGGCAAATTCAACTGGCATGACCGGAGCATTTTGCCAAACTTCCGGCATCTCATCCTCACCAAAGACCCACCTTTCTGCCTGTGCCAGCACATCAGCCTGAATGATCATGGGCAAATATTCATTCCGAACCAGCCATTGATAGTGCCACCTAACAATTCGAGCCGTTTGTGCAAAGAGATCGCCATGGTCGAGAATTGGGGCAATTTGCCGAGACTTAAGCTTCCTAAAAACCGCATTATGGAATTTTAAGAAGAGCAGGTGAAGCTGCGAAATGATCCCATTTTCATCATTGCGATCATCGCCGATGAGCGCATTGCCCAAAACCGTGGACTGACCGATTGTCGATGTAACTTCCCGTGGCAAATCGTTTTGATGATGTCCTGCATTGCCAACACGCATTAATCCCTCTGAGAGGGGTAGCCGCTGTGCATTTCCTAAATAGAGTGAGTCTAAATCAAAGCCGGGTGTGCGCAGGTTTTCAACCTTTTCCGGATCAACAGGGCTTCCCAACACAGTCATGGCAGAGCGAGTGATATCGTGATCGATAAATTGACCTAAAAAGATAAACCCTGCTGGTGCATGTGACGCTTCATTAACGTCTACCCCCCCATTCATCGTAGCGGCAAGCGCTTGGAGGGCTTCTATAGAAACGACAGCCTCATTTTTGGGGAGTAGTCGGCCAAAATTGGTTCTAAAAAATTGAAAGACCCCTTCTTTAACTGCCGATCTGCTCGACTCAACCGCTATACTACCCTCATCCACCAAAGCTTCTGCGATCATGCTATAAAAATGGGATACTCCGTGATGATGTGCCATCATAACCTCCTCTGCACTAAATCAAATTGGTTAAACCTTAATTTCAGTTAAGGTCATATTACAACTTGGTGATTCCGAGGAGATGGAAAAATGGAAGAGAGAACTTGTAATAAAGATTCCCAAAATTTGGAATTTGGGATGGCGTATAAACTTTTAGCTTAGTCTGAGGGTGCCAAGGGTTTGCTTGGGTAGTTTGCAGGATGATCCTTGAGGGGATTTTTAAAGTTGAACGATTTTCCTATCTTCTAAATGCTGATTTTTCGGATCAGCAATTTTTAAAAAGTCATACATGCTAAAAGATTCAAGATCTCCCGTAATTTCATCCTTAAATATTGAATCTTTTGGGGTCCATGAAGGGTGATGATTGAAATATGAATTTGGATCCCCTTCAAACAAGCCAATTAATACTTCTGCAACGATCCGACCTCCCACAGGGCCTAGACAGTACCCCCCATTTAGCTCTTCAGCTTCCTTCAAAATATAATACCAGAGTGGTGTTTCAGCGCCGCAGCCAATCTTCTTAACCTCTTTCATTCGACAATCGTCTACATCAAGAATTAAATCTTTTGAGATGTCCATTGCTCTGGCAATACTTTGTCCCGACGGTAATTGCAATGTATCACCGCGAAGTAAATTGCGAACAGCCAATGAACTGAGGTTTATTTGAGAATTGCAATTTGCCTGTCTTAAATCGCTTGAGAGTTGTTCCATTGACGAGCGATTGAAGGACTCGGTGGGTAAATTCGTCAGATTAAATGCCAATTTGGTATCAATTTTTCTCGAGGGTTGAGGAAAAATATTTCCTTTCTCGTCTTTTACAACAACGTCTTTATTTTTTTCGAAGAAGCGCTCCCACTTTATTATCCACCCCTCAGGTCTTTGTTCAAAACCTTTCATTGATCTTACCATTTCGGAATCTTTTATTCTATTAAGTTTGAATTCGTTCGAGTCAATATTCCCAAAAAAGCTGAGTGACTCCTTACCAAGATCAAAAATGGGTATATCACATTGCTCATCATTTATTCGATAAAAAGGTCGAACCATACTATGTCCAAACCGAAAAGCAGCAACTGAAAACTCAACTGGCATAAATGGCTGCTTTTTCCAATCATAAAATCTTCTTCCATTTTCTAGAATATCATTTACAATTCCTTGCCCAACAACCCGAGGCAAGTAGTCATTAACAACAATCCATTGATACATCCATCGCAATTGTTTTTGTGCCTCAAAAAAGTTATTCGGATTGGGTGTTTTCTTGTTTTTAAGCACTTCTACAGCTCGATTATGAAACATAAGGAAAGCAAGATGTAATTGACTTATGATGATATTCTCATCGTTTCTTGGATCACATATTAATGCTCGCGTTCGTTCATATTGATTTTCTCTTACTCCATACACACGAGGAAGATCGAACTCTTTTAGTAAATCTCCAGAAAAATCATTAGTAGATGGATTACCATCGAATTTGATTAGATGTTCGATTCGAAATTGATATTCGAGTATTTCATTTGCAGGAAAAAAAGGAGACTTGATACCATCATACAAAAAAGGAGACTTAACCGGCCCTCCGCCATATAGTGAATCAAGATCAAATCGTGGCGTTCGAAAATTATGTAGGCCATTTGGATCAATTTTTTCACCAATAACTGAAATCGGATCGAAAGTTATATCATGATTTACAAACTGGCCCAGATAAGTATATCCTGCAGGAATTCTATGATTTTCATTGCCCTTGTTTGGGATTTGTGGATCGACACTGGTCATCGATTTAGCTAATTCTGAATATTTTTGCTCATTCCAAACAGATAATGCGGGAAGTTTTCTAAACATCCTCCCATAACGGCCCAAATATGAGCGAGATCTCGTAACAGAATCAAGTCCTCTGGTATTTGATGAGATTGGAATGGTCATAGAAAACTCCTGAACTCAACTTTGAAATTAGTATAAAATTATACTCTTTTTTATTCCTGAAATTCGGAACAATGATCAAGATTTCTTTAAGGGCGTTTCCGACCTTGAGGTATGTTCTTCTACTACTTTGAACTCAAATGATTTTCATATTGCTAGGCTTTTTTTGTCAAAAAATTGTCGTTAAGAAGGAGAAACAAGAATGAATGATTTAGACGAATATGTTTTGATCACCTCTTTAACTGAGTCCGGAGGTAGGATATATAGTCATCCACGCCTTGGGAGTGAATATCCAGAAGATTTCGAAACTCTTAAAGCTATAATGCAGCTTCGAGTAGCCAAACAATATACTGAACAACAAGAAGCCGCTCTGCAGACACAGTTAGGCAATAGAAGAATCAATTTCCTAGGCTCTTATTTAGGTCTTTGTATCTTGAAAGTTCATCTTGACAACGAATTTTTTAATGTGCCGGAGATCAAGGAAAATGATGATTTAAGACAACTTAAAAACCACCTTGAACAAAAAAGAACGGCCCTAACAAATTTGTTTATTAATGAAGAAAGAAAGACCATCATTCAAAATCTTCTAGATAAGGCATCTGAATTGATACCAAAGGCTCAAGATCCAAGTGCTACAACACTCAAGGCAATTCTTGAAGCTCGATCAGCTTATATAAAAAGTATATTTGTTCAATTTATTAATACTAAACCCATAGGGACAAATATACCATTTGACCCAGACGATTTAAGAATCCCATCCGATTTCGAATTTCATTGGACAGCTATTCCATTTAAAGAGTTTGAACTTTCACGAGGTGTTTTTCACATGGATGGAGCTTCTGGAGGGATAGGGGGAAATCCGTAGCTTTCAGGAAGGATATTCATGCTTTTAGCAATTTCGTTTGCTTCCTTTGTTAAAAAGTGATCGCTGCCTAAACTATTTGATAAGTGGGCTGCGACATTTTGAGCCATAAGTTTCGCATTTACAATTTCTCCACGTTTAAATAAAAATTGGCTCTTTGAGAGATAACCGAGCTGAGTTTTTAGATGTTGTCTTCCAAACAAGGACTCAAAGCCATATACGACCCGATCCATTAGCGGCTCTGCTTCTTTTATCATATCCAGTGAGAGAAGGACTTGAGCTTTTAATTTAAGGGATTGGAGAAAATCAAATTGTTCTGTTTCACCATAAATACTTTCCCAAATAGCTAATGCTTTATTTAAATAGGTTAATGCTGATTCGAACTGGCCGATTTTATTATATGCCCATCCAATGTTATGGAGGTTCAATGCAGTATGGGGGTGATTTACCCCAAAAATGTTTTCATTTATGTTGGCAGCGATTTTGAAATTGGCAAGGCTTTCATCTATCTCGCCCAATCGAAAAAGATAATGAGCTAAATTATTATGATACTCTGCGTTGATCTCAGACTTTTTTTCCTGAATAGATTCAACTATCTCCAAAGCCTGCAGAGTATACAATTTTGCGGATTCGAAATTTCCAACCTCATAAAATGAGCGTGCTACATTTTCCAAACTTTCAGCCGTAGCTAAATGATTCATCCCAAATAGACTCTTATGAATCTGCAAGGATTGTTCGAAATATCCTTTAGAAACTTGAGTTTGATTTAGCGCACGGTAAACTCTACCAAGCATGATCAAGCTATCGGCCGTATCTGCATGTTGTTCGCCAAACAGTTTGAGCCGGATATCCAACGCCTTTTGGATATAAAGCTTTGCCCCATGATAGTCACTGATCTGCCAGAGATGTTTGCCCAGCTCATGGCAAAGACGCGCGCTTTCTGCGTCTTCGCGGATGGTAGCTAGATCGGCGACGGTGCGCAGATGGAGTTGCCACGCCAGCAAGGGCATGGGGCGGACTTCTTTGTTGAGCTCTTTTGTATAGGCATGAACCGTCTCTTCGACAACCTGCTGGGCCGAATCGTAGGCTGTAGCCGCAATGTCGCGCACAAAGCGGGCGACAAGGCGGTGCATGCGCAAGGTCGTGTTTTCCTCGGTCTCGATTAAGCCGACG
>JANQSK010001013.1 GCA_028284105.1 Anaerolineae bacterium | reverse complement strand
AAGGCCCAATCGCAATCAGAAATCACCAAATTACCTAATACACCAATTACAACGCCCACCTCACTCCTCACCACTTCCCTTCTCGCCATCCTCCTCGCCTTCGCGCTTTCCGCTTGGTTCTTTGTGCCTGCCTTGGCCGATCAGGATTTAGCTCAATTAGACACGGTGACGGAAGGGTATTTCAACTACAACACGCACTTCTTAGCCACCAAAGAGTTGCCGCTTATCCAGGATTCGTTCTTCTTTGATTATGCGGTGCGGGGGCGCAAAGCGTTTCGGATGGGATTGGTGCAAGGCATAACGGCCGTTATTGCCACTCTCCTGCTACTCATTCCAAGTAAATTAAAAAAACCTCAAAATCGCCTTTTTATCTTAGGAACCATCGCCCTCGCCACCTTTATGATGCTGCCGTGGTCTCGATTGCTATGGGACGAATTGCCGTTGCTCTCTTTCACCCAATTTCCATGGCGCTTCTTGTCGATACAGGCGTTTGGCATTGCCTTAGCCACAGGAAGCCTCGCCTTATTACCAAAGCCGCGTTGGATTACGGCAGGGATGCTTGTGTTGCTGTTTATCAGCAGTTTTGGACAGCTCAAAACAGACCATCTCATTTTGACAGATGCAGACGTCACGGCCGAAAAATTAGCCCAATACGAATGGTTCACAGGCAACATCGGCACCACCGTCAGCGCCGAATATTTACCCCAAACTGTCCAGCCTCGCCCATACACCAGCCCATGGCTCAACAGCGGCAACCGCCACCAATTTATCGACTTAGACGATGCACTAAACTCTGGAGAGCTTGTTCGTTTTTCAACTGATAAACAAGTTTGGCACTTTGATGCCACTGAAGCGTCGGCCGTTGTTTTACCGACTTTAAACTGGCCTGGTTGGGTTGCAACCCTAAATAATGAAACCATTCCTCACCAATCCGCACCTGGTTCAGGCCTAATCACCCTCAATCTTCCACAGGGCAACCACCAGCTTGAACTCATTTTGCAAAGAACACCCACACAACGATGGGCTGAATTGGTTTCACTGTTGGCTTTGATCGGAACGGCCGTTTTATTTCACACAGGTTCTCAACAAGCCACTACAAGCTGGCGAAAACTTCCCAGTTACTTAATTACCCAATCACTCAATTACAAATTACCAATTACCTTATCTCTCATCCTAATCCTCGCCGTTCACCTTTGGCCCAGACCTAATTTGCTTGATCAAAATTTGACGTGGGATTTTGCCTACATGGGGTATTTGCATCACGATACAAACGGAACCATTTTTGACGGCGGTTCGGTGTTAAAAGAGTATGTTTATAGCGCGGAGACAGCCGAAGCGGGTGACACGATCACCATCGATTTTGTGTGGGATGGGACCATACCTAAAACGGCCGTATCTCTAACCAATCCCGCCATCAACCGCCCCGAATTTCAACCCCAAGCCCCACCATTTTTAACAAATCATGCTGAAGTAGTGGAATCTGGCAAACAGCAAGTAACCTTTGAACTTCCTGCCAATTTACCTGCAGGGTTACTCGTACCCCGTCTCTCTTTAACAAATCAAAGACCCAAAGCACCATCAGGCGCATCACGCAGCACCATTCATCTACGGCCGATTTTGATTGAGAATCGTGCTGATTTTATTGTCACAGAATCAGATGTGCAGGTCACTCAAGCAGAACTCATTACACCAGAGTTGATGCGAATTGGATTGGCATGGCAAATTCCATCATCCATTACCCGAAATTACAACGTTTCGCTTCGTCTTACCGATGCCAACGGAAACTTTCTGCGTTTGGCTGACCGACAACCGGGGTATGGGTATTTGCCGAGTAGCATTTGGGAACCCAACCAAACGATCCACGATTGGCACCTGATTCAGCTCCCACCTCTTTCGGAAGAGCATGCAACCCCATATATTTTGGTTGCCCAACTCTATGACATTACAACAAACGAGCCTGCCTTATTCCGTCGCTTAGGCGAAATCACCCCTTCTGAAACGGCCGTCACTTTTGAACCCACACAAGGTTTGACTGACCTGCCAGAAGGGTTAGAGTTTGTGACGGCCGTTTACGACAATAAAATCACCCTCCGTGGCTACAATATTGAACAAACCGATGCCCATTTGAACGTCACCCTCGCTTGGGAAGCCATCGACAAAAGCCCTATCAACTACATCCGTTTTGTTCATCTGATTAATCCAGAAGTTGGACCTGCTCCGCTTGCTCAAAGCGACAGTTTCCTCAAAAACAACACCTACCCCACCACCCAAATGCGTGAAGGGGATATCATCGTTGAGACTGTTTCTCTCCCCATTAGCGAACTCACTGCAGGTGACTATCAATTGGCTATCGGTTTTTATCACTTTGAAGATGAAGCGATTGTGGGATTAACGGCCGTTGATGAAAATGACGCGCCACTACCCAATAATCAAATTTCGATTGAATTTCGATTAGAATAGAAGGATAAGCGTAACTATAAAATCAGGGTCCGCACTGGTGCCAGTCTAAACGGGAAACAAAATAATGTCAGAAAGGCTCACACCTCAACTCCTATTCAGTCGAAAAAGTTTACTGATCCTTATCTTTTTATCTTTATTTGCGTTCATTCAATGGGCTGGATTTTATAAAAATATTATTGAGTTCTCTGCCCGACCCGCTAACCTTTCTATCACTCCTTTGCATTCAGAAATTGAGCGTCTCCCTGAAATTTCCGGAAATCAATTAGATTGGTTATACCTCTCTGCAAGTCTCCCCCAACAAACATTACTAACCAAGGATAGAGAAATCTTTGATATCTCTGAAAACGGCCGTTTTATAGCCTTCCGGGGTCATAACTATATTGAAGCGTGGAACCATGAAAAACGGCAAATCATCTTTTCAAAAGAGCTGGAACCGCAACTGATTGCCCTTACCCCAAGAGACTCAATGATTGCGTGGACCGCTCAATCAAATGATGGCAATTCCAATCAAATCTTTTTAAAGGATCTTTCAACAGATGAGGCAATCACATCGATTTCCATCTCAACTTTGAATCATCCCATTCAACAACTTCAATTTCTTCTAACGGGTGACCTTCTGGCATATGGTGATGGTCAAGTTATTCATATTATTTCAGTTGAATCAGAAGATATTGTCTTTTCAACTTCTGGCCAACAGTTTGATATCACGACAAATGGGCAGCAAATGGTGGTTGTTCAGGATAATATCATCACAGTTCATGATTTGATCAATTCAACAATAGTTTTTGAAGTTGAAAACCCCTTCCCCAATCCCATTCAGCACATTCAATACAACCCACGTTCATCTGCTTTCGCCATTGCTGATAGTGAGCAACTTGCTGTTATTCATCAATCTGATAATGATGTAAGAATCACTAATGTTGCTTCAGTCGATCGACTCATCGTGGATATGGATTTTCATCCAAAAGGCCGTATTCTAGCTGTTGCCCACACGCGAACCTCCCTTTTTTCCCTTAATTCGCCCCAAAATCCGACTCGACTCAACAATGAGACTACTATTATCAGCCAATTTTTGCGATCACCCGGTTTTTTAATCAATGATGTCGAGTTTCACTCGAATGGTAAGCTATTGCATATTGCCCCAGCCAGCAGCTATCAAAACAAGTTTGAAAGCTGGGCAATTTCAACTCAATCTGGGGCAATGAACGCATTGAGATTCAATTTAGGGTTAACGCTTACGGCTTTTGGATATGGATGGATGCTCATTCTGGGATTTCAAAAACGTTTCTGGCATGGATTATTGATTTTGATCTTTCCTCCACTTGCAGGATTTGTTTATGGCTTATTGAATTTTCAACTTGCAAAACTTCCTTTACTATTTTTACTTTTCGGTTTTGGGTTCCAATTATTCGCCGTCTGGATATAACAGCGGGATTGGAAAACGGCCGTTTCTTGATTACACTTGAACTAAGCAATAACTAACTATTCCGTTCAAGGTGCCTTCATCATGGCTAAACAAATACAGATCATTCAAGGTGACATCACCAAACAACATGTCGATGCCATCGTCAATGCAGCGAATTCCGCATTGTCTGGTGGAGGAGGCGTGGATGGGGCAATTCATCGTGCTGCCGGTCCAGAGTTGCTCAAAGCAAGTCGCAAACTTGGTCCTTGCTCTGCGGGTGAAGCCAGAATCACAGAAGGATATCGACTCCCAGCCAACTATGTTATCCATGCAGTTGGACCCGTTTGGCGTGGTGGTGAACAAGGAGAGGATGCTCTTTTGGCATCCTGTTATCGTGCCTCTCTAAGCTTTGCCAACGATTACGATATTCAATCGATTGCATTTCCCGCTATCAGCACAGGCGCATATGGTTATCCTCTTAACAAGGCCACCCAAATAGCCATTCAAACCGTCAAAGAGTGGCTTGAGACCAACGATCTTCCCCATGTCGTCCACTTTGTCTGTTTTGATAACAAAACTTATCGTGCCTATCAGAGAGAGTTGGAGAAGTAAAATGGCTAAAGTAACTAAAGAGCAAATTCTGAGTTTG